>CAXTJY010000259.1:0-6157 GCA_964244395.1 uncultured Rhodovarius sp. | reverse complement strand
CCGGCTGGTCCATATCCTCGTCGCCCATGCCGCTGATTGTGATGTACACCACAAGCCGCCATGACGGAACGAGCAGCGAGCCCGGTGCCGTAAGCCGATCCCTCTACGGGAACTGAATCAGTAGGTTGGTCAGCCGAGCAGGAACGCGCGGGCATACACGCCCGGCGACGAGTGGCCTTGCACGAACACCAGGTCGCCGCCATGCGCATGCAGCAGCTTGCGGGCCAGGCTAAGCCCGAAACCCACGCCGCGCGTGCCGGACGCGGTGCCCGAGGCCAGATCATCCGCGGCCAGCCCCACCCCCTCATCCTCGATGATGATGGCTGCCTGGTTGCCGATGCGGCTGAAGCGGATGTCGATATGGTCCTCCGGCCGGCTCAGCCGTGCCGCCCGTACCAGCACCTGCACCATGGCGCCGCGCATCGCCCGCCCATCCGCCCGCAGCGTGATGGCGCCCAGCGAGGGGTCGAGCTTGCAGGGCCGCGCGGCACCGCCAAGCTGCGCCGTGGCGAGGGAGACGGATTGCTCGATCAGCGGCAGCAGGGCCACCCGCTCCTCCACCACGCGGCACGGCGCCTCGTCGGCGCGTAGCATCTCTTCCAGGTGGTCGGACACGTCGAGCAACTGCAGGGCGAGCGCCTGCGCCTCCTCCGGCCGGGGCGTGGCGACATCGGCCAGGCGGCGCATGGCCAGCCCGATCGACTGCGTCTCCGTCACCGCCTGGGACAAGGCGCGCCGATGCCGCCCGCGGGCCTGGAAGGGCATGCCGCCGCGCCAGGCCCAGCCCAGCCCGAACGCCGATGCGGTGGCCACCAGCAGTGCGGCCAGCCGCGCGAGATCGAGAAACGAATCGTCCATGCGCCATCTTTGCGCCAGGCAGTAAACGAATGATGAAGCGAACGATGGGCCGCCCCGCGAGCCCGGTGGACAACCGGTGCCGGCGTTGTGGATGACGGGGAAATCGACCACTCGCCACGGCCGCATCGACTGAATGCGGGGCCTTCGCCGAAGCCACGGCCCTGTCCTGGACCTTCGAGGGTCGCATTGGCGCGCCGTATCGTCGCCGTTCGATGCGACGATTCCAGACCGTCCTTATCGGCTCGAGCGCGCGCCCTACTCCGCGGCCATGGCCATCGCCACCACCGCAAGCGACACCGCGGTGTCGTGGAACACCGCGCCCCCCATGGGCGGCGCCGGGTCGTCGCTGGTCAGCGCGTTGATGCCGATCCCCTCCTCGAAGTAGGAGCTAGGCCACACGCCCTCAACCACCACCGTCCCCGGCAACTGACCGGCGGCAATCTTCGCCGGCACAACCACCGTGCCGCGTGCGTTGGACAGTCGCACCCGGGTGCCATCCGTGATGCCGAACCGCGCCGCATCCTCGGCGTTCAGCATTGCCATCGGCCGATCCTCGCGCTTCCGCGCGCCGGGGGTCTCGGTGAAGGTGGTGTTGAGGAACTGCCGCGCCGGCGAGGTGATGAGCCGGAACGGATGGCTCGGCGTCGGGTTCTCGATGCGATCGAGATGGTCCGGCATCGGGTTCATCACCGCGCCGTATTTGCCCATGCCGGCCCAATCCGGCTTGAAATGGAACCGCCCATCCTTGTGGCCGAAGCCCTGGATGAAGTGGCTCTTCTCGAAATCCGGTTGCGCGTCCACCCAGCGCCGCTCGATCACCTCGGGCGCCGTGGGCCAGCCGGAGACCTGCAAGGTTTCGTCCAGCATCTCCATCGCCGTCATGTCGAAGCCGCGATGCTGCGCTCCCAGCCGATGCGCCAGGGCGTTGATCACCTCGTGGTTGGAACGCGCCTGGCCCGGCGGCTCGATCAGCTTGCGGCCGATCTGGATGTGGCTGTGGCCGCCGGCCTGGTAGAGGTCGTCGTGCTCCAGGAACATCGTCGCCGGCAACACGACGTCTGCCTGCATGGCCGTCGCGGTCATGAACTGCTCATGCACGCAAACAAACAGATCCTCACGGGCAAAGCCGCGCCGCACCTTGTTGGTGTCGGGCGCCACGTCCAGCGGGTTGACGTTCTGGATCAGCATGGCGGTGACCGGCGGGCCGCCTTGCAGTTCCACGTGGTCGCCGCACAGCGCGGCGCCGATGCGCGACATGTCGATCATGCGAAGCGAGCCGTCGCGCACGTCCAGCCCCTCGATGAGCGTCTTGTCCCAGTGGTAGATCGCCCGTTGATTCCACAACGCGCCGCCCCCCTTGTGGCGCCACTTGCCGGTCATGCTGGGCAGGCAGGTCACCGCATGCAGCGCCGCCGCCCCGCCGCGGGAGCGGGCAAAGCCGTAGCCGCACCGGATGAAGGCGCGCTCGGTGCGCAGATAGAGCGCGGCGAAAGCCTCAATCTCCTCAACGCCCAGGCCGGTCAGGCCCGCCGCCCAATCCGGGCCGCGCTGTTGCAGATGCACTTCCACATCCGCACCGAAATCGGTGTGGCTGGCCATGTACTCGCGATCGGCGAAGCCATCGCGCAAGGCGATATGCAGCACGGCGCAGGCCAGCGCCGCATCGGTGCCCGGCCGCAGCGCCAGATGCAGGTCGGCCGCCGCCGCGGTGCCGCTGCGATAGGGGTCCACCACCACCAGCTTCGCGCCGCGTTCCTTCCGCGCCCGGCTGATGTGCGTCATCACATTCACTTGCGTAGCGACCGGGTTGCCGCCCCACATCACGATCAGATCTGCGTCCGCCAACTCCCTCGCATCGGGTCCGCGCACAACGCCCACGCCCGAGGTCCAGCCTGCTTCCACCACGGTGGTGCAGATGGTGTTGTTCTGCAGCGAATAGCGCATGGCGTGGCGCAGCCGGTTGATGCCGTCGCGCTGCACCAACCCCATGGTGCCGGCAAAATAATACGGCCACACGGCCTCGCTGCCATGCTTCGCGCTGGCTTCGGCGAAGGCGCCGGCAGTCCGGTCCAGCGCTTCATCCCAGCCGATTTCTCGGAATTGGCCGGAACCGCGCGGCCCCGTGCGCAGCAGCGGCGCCACCACCCGCTCCGGGTGATGCACCCGTTCGGCATAGCGCGCGACCTTCGCGCAGATGACGCCGGCGGTGTAACTGTTCTCCGCCGCGCCGCGCACCCGGCCGATCCGGGTCGGCGACAACACCTCCACCTCCAAGGCGCAGGTGCTGGGGCAATCATGCGGGCAGACGGTGGCTTCGAAGGTCATGCACCAGTTTATCGAAGGCGCTTGGCCCTTCACAAGGGGTAAGCCTTGCCCAAGCCGGAAGGCCCCGGCAAAAGGGCGGGATGTCCTGCTCGCCCGCCCGCCGCATCCGCGGGTCCATTGCGCCGCGGCCGCGACCCGGCTGCCGATGAGCGCGTCCGGCGGGGGAACGCTGCCACGCCTGTCGGATCTCGCGGAGCGGCCAGCCCGGCTGCCCCGCCTCTTGCACGGCCTGGGCCATCGGCATCCATTCCAGTTGGCGAGCCGCGCCTTGCAACTGCTGTGGGAGCTCGGCGCCTCGGCCATGCTTGACGGCTTCCGCCCGTTGGCCAGCGCCATCGTGGAATGCCGTGAGGGTGCGGCCGGATGGCAGCACCCGGGCGTCGCCCTCTACGTCCACTGGTCACCGAGCGGCCGCATCTCGCCCATGGTGGCGCGGCAGGTGGCGGCTTGGCGCAGCTGCGGGTTTGACGTGGTTTTCATCACCAGCACGGCGCCGCCGGCGGAAGACCTCGCCGCCATCCTGGCGGAGAGCGCCCTGGTCATCCGCCGGCCCAATGTGGGCCATGACTTCGCGGCCTGGCGCGACGCGCTGGCGCTGCTGGTGGAGCGTGGCCACGCGCCCACCGAAGTCTTGCTGGCCAATGACAGCGTGCTGGGCCCATTCCAGCCGCTGCCGCCCCTGGTAGCGATGATGCGGGAAGGCGGCGAGGGGCTGTTCGGCATGACGGAAAGCGTGGCCGGCGGGGTGCATCTGCAGTCCTACGCACTGCTGGCCCGAGGGGCGCGGGCAGTTCAGGAGTTGCGCGCCCATCTCGCCGCCATCCCGAACTGGCGCAGCAAATGGCGCCTGGTGCAGGCCGGCGAGATCGGCCTGACGCGGCGGATGCGTGCGGCCGGGGTGCGCTGCGGCGCGCTGTTCGGCTATGCGCCGCTCTGCGCGCTGGCCCGGCCCTCCGACCTGGCGGCGCTGGGTGCGCGCTTCGTCAAGCCCGAGGCGCTGGCGACCTATCCGCTGAATCCCACGCACCATCTGTGGCGGCTGCTGCTGGAGGAGGCGGCGTTCCCATTCATCAAGACCGAGCTGGTGCGGCGCAATCCCGGGCGGTTGCCGGGGGTGGAACAATGGGCCTCCATGGTCTCGCCCGAGGATCGGGCGCTGGCGGAGGAGCATTTGTGGATCATGGCACGAACCGTGCTCCCGCCGGCCGCGCCAAAGGTTGCGGAGCGAGACTGACGTGCCACGGCCTGCGGTGGCGCGGGCGCGCCGCCGAGAGCCCGGATCGCAGATCAAGCGGACGACGTCGCCCAAGGGTAGGCAAACGCAGCAGCCTCACTGGCCCAATGGCACCACTGGCCGACGGCGACACGACCTTCGGCATGGTGCTGTGGTGCCCGGGAGTGGAATCGAACCACCGACACTGCGATTTTCAGTCGCATGCTCTACCAACTGAGCTACCCGGGCGCGGCGCTCCGCATAGCGGAAGGCCTCTGGCCTGTCCATCCGCTGTGCAGGTCTCGCCAGCGCCGATCCGATTTGCGACCGCGTCGTCGATTTCGCTGGTGATGCCATCGGCGGAATGCGGAATGCTGCGCCCCTGCCGCACAGGATATGGCCCATGTACTCCCCGCTTCGCGCCTTTGCTCTCATGGCCGTGTTGCTCGCCCCCGCGGCCCAGGCCCAGGCCATCGCGCAGAACGTGCGCATCATCGTGCCCTTCGCGCCGGGCGGCACGGTCGATCTGCTCGGCCGCATCGTTGCCGATGGGCTGACGCCCTATCTGAATGGCCGCTCCGCCGTGGTGGAGAACCGCAGCGGCGCAGGCACCTTCATCGCCATGCAGGCGGTGGCCAACGCGCCGCCCGACGGCCACACCATCGCCCTGGCCGCCACCACCGTACTGGCGACCGCTCCCATCCTTCCCGGCCCCAGCCTGCCGGTGGACCCCGACCGCGCGCTGCTGCCGGTGACCAACATGATCCGCGTGCCCATCATGCTGGTGGGCAACACCCGTGCGCCGTACCGGAACCTGCGCGAACTCATCGCCTACGGCCGCGCCAATCCCGGGCGCCTCAATATCGGCCAGGCGGGGGTGGGCGGGCAGACGCACCTGCTGGCCGAGCGCCTGGCCATGGAAACCGGCATCGCCATGGAGCAGATCCAGTATCGCGGCGGCGTACCGGCCCTGCTGGATATCCTGAACGGTACCTGCGACCTGTACTTCAGCCTGCTGCCGGAATCCCTGCCCTATATCCGGGACGGCCAGATGCGAGCGATCGCCACCGCGGCACCGGCGCCCCTGGCTGTCCTGCCCGATGTGCCGACGATGCAGGAAGTGCTGCCCGGTTTCTCCAGCGATGTGAGCTACGGCATCGTCGTCGCGGCCGGAACTCCACCGGCCTGGGTGGCATTCTGGAACCGCGTCCTGGCCGATATCACCACCCAACCGGCGGTGGCCGAGCGCATGCGCCAGTTGCTGTGGCAGCCGGCGCTGGGTTCGCCGGAGGCCTACCTCGAGGAAATCAGGGCGCTGCGGGCAGATTGGGAGCCGATCATCCGCTCGGCGAATATCCGCGTCGGCGGTTGATCTTCAGCTCCGGGCGCGAAAGCGTTCCTTGAGGATGCGGCGCAACAGCTTGCCGGCTTCGCTGCGCGGCAGTTCCTCCACGAACTCCACCGCGCGGGGCAATTTCGCCCCGGCGAGCCTGGTTCGGGCGAAGGCGAGGAGGGACTCGGTGTCGAGCCCATCCCGCCGTACCACCACCGCCAGCGGCCGCTCGCCGAACTCGGCATCGGCCACCCCGATGACGCCGACATCGGCGTGGGCGCAGAAATGGGCGACCGCCGCCGCGCAGAAATCGGGGTGCAGGACGACGTCGGCGTTCATCGGCACGACGACCACCTCGTCCCGGTCGGCAAGCAGCGCCAGGCCGGTCGCCACCGCGATCAGGTAGCCGGACACCACGTACTTGCGAT
>CAXTJY010000258.1:1001-6166 GCA_964244395.1 uncultured Rhodovarius sp. | reverse complement strand
CCCAACTGCGCTCCGCGCCCTCCAGCAGCGCCGCCATCCAGGCCCGCAAGGCCCCCAGGTCGGCAGGGATAACCAGGCTCTCCCACAAATCCATGTTCAACGGTCGGCCCGGGGCCGTGCCATGGATGCGATGGCAGGTCTCGGACCAGATCAGGCTGCCGCCGGTGATGTCCCAATCCCAGATGCCGACGTCGCCGGCCTCCTGCGCCAGCCGCAGCCGCGTGGCGCTGTCGGCCAGCGCTGCCTCGGTGGCGCGATGGGCTGTGACGTCGGTGTCCACTTCGAGCACGGTGCGGGGCGAGCCATCTGGCGCCAGGCGAAGCACCTTCTGGCTGTTGACGGTGATCCAGCGCCCGTCGCGGGTCATCCGCCGCAGGTCGCCCTGCCAGGCATTGTCGCGCAGCAACGCCTCCTGAATCGAGGCGGGGTCGATGTCGGCTTCGGTGCGAAGCAGATGGTGGGTGTCCCGCCCCAGCGCCTCGGCCGCGCTCCAGCCATACAGCCGCGCCGCGCCCTCCGACCAGAAGCGGATGTTGCCGGCCATGTCGCGCGCGATGAAGGTGGCAAGGTCCAGCGTGTCCAACGTCTCCTGCAACTGGCGTTCGCTGGCCAGCAGCGCCTCGGTCCGGCGTGCGACGCGGCCCTCCAGCGCGTCGTTGGCGGTGGCCAGGTCACGCTGCTGGCGCCCCACCAGCATGGCCAGCCACAGCAGCGCCAGCGAGGCGGACAGGCCGCCGCCCAGCAGGGGAAGGGTGCCCAGCGCCCAGCGACGCAGCACCAGGCTGTTCGGCCGCGCCGCCGAGGTCAGCAGCGGATAGCCCTCGACGCGACGGAAGACGGCGTAGCGCCGGGTGTTATCTAGGGTGGATACGGTCTGCGCCGCGGCCTGGCCGGCACCGGCCTGGATGGCCTGCAGCAGCGGGCTGTCGGCGGCGATGCGCGTCCCCGGCGTCACCGACCTGGTCCGCGCCAGGATCAAACCGTCCAACCGTGCAACCGCCAGCACGTCGCTGCTGTCGTCGGACAGGCGGGCCAGGGCAGCCTCCCACTCGTCCACATAGACCGAGGCGTTGATGACGCCGTCATAGGTGCCCGCCGGCAGGCCGTTGCCGGTCCGCTCGCGCCGCGCGGTCACCGCGAAGAAAGCCTCGTTGCTGAGGCGGCCGACATAGACCGGGCTGATCGCCAGCTCCGGCGCGTCCGAGCCGCGCAGCGATTGGTTGAATTCACGGTCGGCGAAATTGCCCAGGCCGCCGACAGGGTAGGCCAAGCCAGTGACGAGGGGGTTGGCGTCGCGGTCGAAGACGAAGACGTAGGGTTCACGCCCCCGTGACCAACGCGCCCGGGCCATGGCGGCGCGGCGCATGCCCTCGTGGAATTCCTCCTCACGGGCGCGGATCTGGGCGTCGCTGAAGCCGCTGAGGATGCCGTTGGCGCGGTCGATGCGCAGCAACAGGCCGTCCAGCACGCGCCGGACGAATTCAGCGGTGGCGTCGGCGGCGCGGGCGGTTTCCTGCTCCGCCTGGTTCCAGGCACTGCGCCAGGAGAGATAGGCCCCGGCGGCGGTGACCAGCAGCGGCAGGGCGATGGCGGCGGCGAGGAGCAGCCGCTGCGAGGAGGACGGCCGGGCGGCGATGCGCGGCCCCGGCGCTTGCGGCGCGGCATTCCGTTCGAGGGCGGAGAGGCTGTCCGGCATGGCGCGACTGTAGCCCGGGCTGGCGGTGGGGCGGAAGCTGAACGTTGCGGCCCGCATGAACCCGGCTAGCTATTCGGCGTGGTCGACGGGGTGCTTGCACCGGTGCCGCCGGCCAAGCAACCTGAGGCGAGGGAGGATCGCGGATGAAGCGCTTCGGCATCGCCGGCCTGCCCGGCCGTCGCATCGGATCGGCTGAAAGGGAAGGGAGGCTGCCGCGCGACGCCGCGCGGCGCTGTGGCCACGCTCCATCCCGTCGCGGGCCGGGGCTTTCGGCGACGATGATCGGGGCGAAGGCGTGAACCGGCGCGCATTGCTGGCCCTGGCTTCGGCCGCCGGCGGCACCGCCGCCGCCATGGCGGTGCTGGGCGCATTGTCGCCCGCCGCGGCCACCATGGCGCGGCCCCGTCTGCCGTCCATGGCCGGCCGGCGGGTGCTGGTGCTGGGGGCAGGTGTCGCAGGCCTGGTCTGCGCGCTGGAACTGCATCGCGCCGGCGCCGCCGTCTCGGTGCTGGAGGCGCAGAGCCGCATCGGCGGCCGCAGCCTGACCTTGCGCGGCGGCGACAGCGTCACCGAACTGGATGGCCCGACGCAGCAGGTCGGCTTCGAGCGTGACGCCGGGCTGTTCTTCAACGCCGGCCCGGCGCGCATTCCGCATCACCATCAGGGGCTGCTGGGCTATTGCCGGGAGCTTGGCGTGCCGCTGCAGGTGCTGGTGAACGACAATCGTGCCGCGCTGGTGAATGGCTGGCCGCTCGGTCAGGTGCGGGCGTCGTTGCGCGGCCTGGTGGCGGAGCTGGCGACCAAGGCGCTGGGGGCCGGCCTGCTGGATTCGCCCGTCAGCGAAGCCGACATGGTCCGGCTGCGGGCAATGCTGCGCAATTTCGGCGCGCTGGATCGGGAGGGGCACTTCCGCGGCACCTCGCGCGCCGGATGGGTGGAGCCGCCGGGCATCGCCCCAGGCACCCCGCGCCCGCCGCTGCCGCTGGACGTGCTGGCCGACCCGGCGTTGTGGCTTTCCGCCGATTTTGCCGAGGGCGTGAACTACGCCGCGACCATGCTGGCGCCGGAGGGCGGCATGGACCGGATCGTGGCGGCGCTTGCAGCGGCGCTGCCGCCGGGCGTCGTCCGGCTGAATAGTGCGGTGCTGGATGTGCTGCCGGCGGAGGGACGGGTGCGGCTGGCCGATGGCGAGGCGGACGCAGACATCGTCATCTGCACCCTGCCGGCATCGCTGGCCGCCGCTCTGCCCGGGCTGTCGGCAAACCGGCGCGGGGCGTTGGCTGGCGTGACGCAGGAACCCGCGGCCAAGCTGGCCGTGCAGGCCCCCCGCTTCTGGGAGCCGCAGGGCATCTATGGCGGCATCTCCTGGCTGCCCGCTGCCGAGATCACCCAGCTCTGGTACCCCTCCGGCGGCTTCCATGCCGCCTCCGGCGTGCTGAACCTGGCCTATATCTGGGACACCCCGAAGGGGCTGAGTTTCGCCGCCCGAAGCCCGGCCGAGCGCGCCTCGCAGGCGATCGCCGAGGCGTCGGTGCTGCACCCCGAGTTGCCAGGCCTGGCCCAGCACCCCGTTTCCGTCGCCTGGGGCCGGATGCCCTGGGCCCGCGGCGCCTGGGCGGAGTGGGCGCCCGATCATGCGGCGCGCCACGCGGCGGCACTGGCCGCGCCGGAAGGCCGGGTGCATTTCGCCGGCGACTGGCTCAGCTTCCTGCCTGGCTGGCAGGAGGGCGCGGTGGTCAGCGCCTGGTCCGTGCTGGGGCGGCTGGCCTGACCCTCTTGCATCCGCCCGCAGCCCGGCATAATCCTGTTCCAGCCTCAGGGCTCCTCGCGATTTGTCCGGCCAGCTTGCGGCGAGGTGAAATAAGCGCGCTAAACAGGCCGATGCGGGCGAAGTCCCGCTTCGCCCCCTCACCATCCGGGGGCCGGACGCTTCAGTCGTGTGGTGCCCCATGACCCGTCAGCTTCGCCCAGCCACCCTCCTCGTGCGCGGCGGCCTGCGCCGTTCCGAGAACGCCGAAACGGCGGAAATTCCGTACCTCACCTCCGGCTTCGTCTATGACGATGCCGCCCAGGCGGAGGCCACTTTCGAGAACAAGATCGACCGCTTCCAGTACAGCCGCTTCGCCAACCCCACATTGTCGATGCTCGAGGAGCGGCTCTGCGCGTTGGAAGGCGCGGAGGCCTGCCGGCTGACCGCCACCGGCATGGCAGCGGTACATTCGGCGATGCTGAGCCATCTGAAGACCGGCGATCACGTGGTGGCGAGCCGCGCCCTGTTCGGCTCCTGCCACTGGATCGTCGCGAATTTGCTGGGTCGCTACGGCATCACGCATGAGTTCGTCGATGGCGGTGACCTGGACGCCTGGGGCAGGGCGCTGTCCCGCCCCACCGCCATGGTGCTGCTGGAAACCCCGTCCAACCCGATGCTCGACCTGGTGGACCTGCCAGCCGTGGCGGAACTGGCGCACAAGGCCGGTGCGCTGGTGGTGGTGGACAACGTCTTCTCCACGCCGCTGCTGCAGCAGCCGCTGACCCAGGGCGCCGACATCGTCGTCTACTCCTGCACCAAGCATATGGATGGGCAGGGCAGGGTTCTGGGCGGCGCCATCCTGAGCAGCAAGAAATGGGTGGACGACGTGTTGCAGCCTTTTGTCCGCAACACCGGCCCGGCGATGTCGCCCTTCAACGCCTGGGTGATACTGAAGGGGTTGGAGACGCTGAAGCTGCGGGTGGATGCGATGCAGAAATCCGCCATCGCCATCGCCGACTTCCTGGCCGAGCGTGGCGAGGTGGAATGTGTCCGATATCCGCATCGGATGGATCATCCGCAGCAGGAGTTGGCGTTGCGGCAGATGTCGGGCGGCGGCACGCTGGTGACGCTGGTGCTGAAGGGCGGCAAGGAAGCGGCCTTCCGCTTCATGGATGCGCTGGAGGTCATCGACATCTCCAACAACCTTGGCGACAGCAAGAGCATGGTGACGCACCCGGCGACGACGACGCATCTGCGCATCGGCGCCGAAGAACGCGCGAAGCTGGGCATTTCGGACGGTGCGGTGCGCCTGTCCGTCGGCCTTGAGGATGTGGCCGATCTGATCGACGACCTGGCCTTCGCGCTGGACGCGGCGCCGCTGGCGTTGGCGGCGGAATGAGCCAGCCTCGGCACCGCAAGACCAGCGCCACCGCCGAGGCGGCGGAGTGACCCGGCCGCTGGCCTACAGTGCCGTGACGCGCGGTGTGCGGGTGACGGTGCGGTCGTTCTATCTGGACGACCAGTCGGAGCCGGAGCGCGGCCAGTTCGTCTGGGCCTATCGGGTGGAGATCGCCAATGAGGGCGCGGTGACGGTGCAGTTGCGGGCGCGGACCTGGTTGATCACCGACGGGCAGGGGCGGACGCAGCGCGTGCACGGCGACGGGGTGGTGGGCGAACAGCCCGTGCTGGAGCCGGGCGAGGCATTCGAATACACCTCCG
>CAXTJY010000258.1:0-991 GCA_964244395.1 uncultured Rhodovarius sp. | reverse complement strand
TGACGACGCCGTCCGGCTTCATGCGCGGCACCTACCATCTGGTGGAGACTGTGAGCGGCGAGGCCTTCGACGCGGTTATCCCGCCGTTCAGCCTGGATTCGCCGCATCAGGCGGGTGGGGTGCATTGAGAGATCGCGGTGGCGGTGCCGCTGCAATTCGTCGCGCGTCGGTTTCGCTTGTGTCCCGCGGGTTGGAATCTGAGTCGAAGGCGTGATGGAGGGGTGCGATGGGCGAGGTGCTCGATACGGAGGCGCAAAAGGGTCTGCCCGCGCTGCTGCGGCGCGTGGCGGCTGGAGAAAAGATCACGATCCTCTCCGAGGGTAGGGCGGTGGCGGAGTTGACGCCGGCGGTGTCGGATGAGGCGGCGGACAGGGAGGCCGCGTGGGACGCGCTTATGCTTCGTTTGGTGCCGGGTCTCAATTGCGTGCAACCGACGACCGTCGAGGTACTCCAATCGGCCCTCGCCATCGCGACCCGCCACGGCTTCCAGACCTTCGATTCCATCATCCTTGCCGCCGCAGCGCAGGCCGGCTGCTCGTGGCTGCTCAGCGAGGACATTCCCGCCGGCACCATCCACGCCGGTTGCCAGGTCGCCAACCCCTTCCTCTCGTGGCCGCCCGGTCTCGCCTGCACCCTCGCCTGACAACTATCTTGCGGCGTAGCCCCGCCCACGCTATCAAACATCCATCACATCCATCGCAGATCGCAGTGGGGGTGGCCTTCCGGGGCCGCCCTTTTTCGTTTGGGGCCTCCCGTTGACCGTCGAACGTCCTGTTCATGAAGGGCTCGAAGCCCGCATCGCCGACGCCATCGCGCCCTCGATCGAGAGCATGGGCTACGAGCTGGTCCGCGTGCAGGTCTCTGGCAAGGTGAAGCCGGTGGTGCAGATCATGGCCGACCGGGCGGACGGCGCCGTCTTCACGGTGGGCGACTGCGAAGCCATCAGCCACCAGGTCAGTGCGGTGCTGGACGTGGACGACCCGATCAAGAG
>CAXTJY010000257.1:2231-6170 GCA_964244395.1 uncultured Rhodovarius sp. | reverse complement strand
GATCACGCCAGCATTCCACGCAAATGGATCACGCCAGCATCGCTGTGAAGGGCTGCAGGCGACTGCGCTGCGCCGTCCATTCCGCCTCGGTCAACTTCAGCTTGCCGGCGAAGCGGTTGGAGATGATGGCCTCGTTGGCTGGCCGGGTGGCGTCGGCCGGCGCGCCGTACTGCATCACCAGGTCGGTCATCGCCGTCCACTTCGCCATATCCGTGTAGCCCAGCCCGTGTTCCATCGCCTCGGCGGCCAGGATGGTGGCGTGCATCAGGCCCTGGCTCAGCCGGGCATTCTCCCGGCCGCCGGCCGTGATACCGATCTCGGGGACCTGCTTCACGAACATATCCAGCGCCCGCTCCGGCTCGCGCAGCTGCAGCGCCACGGCTTCCAGCAGCGCCTCGGTCATCGCCTCCACCTGGGCGGCTCGGCCGCTCAGGATTTCCGGCCAGGTGCAGATGACGTTGGAGTAGAAGTTCAGCCCGGCCGAGGAATACGGGATGAAGCGGCTGGCGGCGTTCTGCGCCTGCATCACCGGGATCGACGACGACGCGATGGAGGTGATGGCGTCCACCTGGCGGTCGATCAGGCTGCGCTCCAGCACCCGCGCATCGACCTGCTGAATGGTGACGCTGGGCAGGTTGATGCCGGCGCGCTGCGCGAAGGCGGGCCAGAAGGGGAACTCGGCTGAGGTCGGCACCGCGCCGATGCGCTTGCCGTCCAGGTCCTTCGCGGTGCGGATCGGGCTGTCGGCGCGCAGCAGGATGCCCATGGTCATGTCGTAATTGACGGTGGCGGTGCCGGTGATGGGCAGGCCGCGCGCGGCGGCCAGGATGACCGGGCCGGCGCCGACGATGGCGTAGTCGAACTGCCCCTGGCTCAGCGCTTGTGCGGCGGCGACCGAGCCGAAGCCGCGGGTGATGTCCACATTCAGGCCGCGGCGGGAGAAGGCGCCCATCTCCTTGGCGACATAGGCATAGGCGGTGGAGCCCTGCGCTAGCCAGGGCAGGGTCAGCTTGATGGCCGCACCCTGCGCGCGGGCGAAGACCGGGGCGGCCAGAATGCCAGCCAATGCGGCGCGACGGGTAGCTTCAGCCATGGCGATGATCTCCAGCCGATGTTACGTGTGCTGAACAATGCGCGGAGCGGCCCCGCCCACGCAACGCACCGCGAGGAGCTGGCTTGGACAAGGCTGCGAGCGCCGCCCCCGAAGCGGGCAACGAGGTTGCGACGCTGCCTGATCGGGGGGCAGAATGGCCGCTGGCCGACCGCCCCGGCTTCCTGATCCGCCGGCTGCATCAGGCGCATGTGGCAATGTTCGCGTCGCTGGCGGGCGAGTTCGGCGTCACCCCGGTGCAGTACAGCCTGTTAAGCGCACTGGCCGGGCGCGGCCAGGCCGACCAGACGACGCTGGCCGCGGATGTCGGGCTGGACCGAAGCACAACGGCGGCGACGCTGGCACGGCTGCATGGCCGCGGGCTGATCGCGCGGCGCCGCGACCCGGCGGATGCGCGGGCGATGCGATGCGCGCTGACCACGGAGGGACGGGCGCTGCTGCGGCGGATCGAACCGCTGGCGCGGCAGGCGCATGCGCGCACGCTGGCGGGGCTGACGGAAACAGAGGGCGCGATGCTGCTGCGGCTGTTGCGGAAGGCACTGGGCTGAGGTCGGCCGCGGCGCTACTCCACCCGGATGCCAGCGGCCTGAATGACCCCGGCATAAGTCGCGGTATAGCGGCGGATCTCGGCGCCGAAGCGTTCAGCGCCGTGCGCCAGCACCGTATAGCCGGTCTCGGTCAGCCGCGCCTTCACCTCCGGCCGGTTCAGCGCGCCGACCCACGCGGCCTCCAGCCGGGCGCGTGCGGCGGCCGGTACGTCGGCGCGGGCGATCAGGCCGAACCAGCTGTCGGACAACACCAGCGGAAAGCCCAGCTCGGCCATGGTGGGCACGTCCGGCAGCTCAGGCGCACGCGCCTCGGCGGAAATGCCCAACGCCTTCATTTGCCCGGTTTGGATCAGCTGCAACACGTCCGGTTTGGTGGCGAACATGAACTGGGTGCGGTTGCCGATCAGGTCGTTATTCGCCTGCGCGTTGCCGGAATACGGGATGTGAGTGGCGTTCAGCCCGGCGGCGCGGGCGAACTGCTCGCCGCCCAGGTGGTTGGAAGTGCCGATGCCGTAGCTGCCGAAGGAAAAGCCGGCGCCGGGTCGCCGGCCGGCGGCAAGAAAAGCGGCGAAGTCCGCCGCGACCGAGGGATGGATGACCAGCACGTGCGGCGCCACCGTGGCCATGCAGATCGGCGCGAAGTCGCGCTGGGCGTTGTAGGGCATCGAGGGCCGCAGGGTGATGTTGGCGGCGAAGCTGTTGGCGATCATCACCAGCGTGTGGCCATCCGGAGCGGCACGCGCCATTTCCTGCGTGCCGACCACGGTGGCGCCGCCGGGGCGGTAGTCCATCACCACGGGCTGGCCAAGGTCGTTCTGCAGGGCGGTCTGCGCCAGGCGCACCACCGGGTCCATGGCGCCGCCGCCGGTGAATGGGATGATGACGCGGACGGGCTGGCTGGGCGACCAGAGGGCTTGGGCCCGGGCAGGAAGGCAAAGGCTAAGGACGGGAAGGGCGAGGGCAAGGTGCCGGCGGGTGGGGTTCATGCGAGGCTCCGAAAGGAGGCCGCAGACTTGCCGCCGGCCCTGCCCAAGGCAATCCGGCCGGCGTCCGCGACGGCGCGGTGCGGCACGGGCTTTGACCGCGAAACAGGCAGCCTGCGGTCATTTGGGCGGAACGGGCAGGGTGCGTTCGGATACCGGCTGCAAAGAGCCCCGGCAGCTGCGGCGATGCGCGTCATATCATGTGCCCGGGCCGCGCATCACTCGACGCGAATGTTGGCGCTTTGGATGACCTCACGGTAGGTCTCGGTGTAGCGGCGGATCCAGGCCGCGAAGGGGTCGGCACGCTGGGCCAGCACGGTGTATCCCACTTCTTCCAGCCGCGCCTTGATCTCCGGGCGGTTGAGCGCGGCGACCCAGGCGCCTTCCAGCCGGGCGCGCGTGCTGGCCGGGACGTCGGCGCGGCAGATCAGGCCGAACCAGCTATCCGCCAGGACCGGGAAACCCAGCTCGGTCATGGTCGGCACGTTGGGGAATTCGCGCAGCCTGTTCTCGGCGGCGACCGCGATGATGCGGAGCTGCCCGGTCTGCGCCGGCTGTATCATGTCGGGCAGGTTGGAGAAGCAGAACTGGATGCGGTTGCCCATCAGGTCGGTATAGGCCTGTGGCGCGCCGTTATAGGGCACGTGGGTGGCGTTGAGCCCGGCCATGCGAGCGAATTGCTCGCCGCCCAGGTGGTTGGAAGTGCCGATGCCGTAGCTGCCGAAGGAGACCCCCGCGCCGGGGCGACGTGCCGCCTCGACGAAGCCCGCGAAGTCGGTGGCGATGGAGGGGTGGATGGCGAGCAACTGCGGCACCACCACGGCCAGCGCGACGGGCGCGAAATCGCGCAGCGGGTTGTAGGGCATGGAGGGGCGGAGGGTGATATTCGCCGCGTAGCTGTTGGCAATCATGATGAGGGTGTGGCCATCCGGCGCCGCGCGCGCCATTTCTTGCGTGCCGACCACGGTGGCGCCGCCGGGGCGGTGGTCGATCACGATGGGCTGGCCTAGCTCCTGCTGCATCACGGTGCGGACGATGTTGACCACCGGGTCCATCGTGCCGCCCGGCGTGAAGGGGATGATGACGCGGATCGGCTGGGTGGGGGCCCAGGCCTGGGCGAAAGCGGGGGCGGCGAGCGGGGCGGCGAGCAGGGCGCGGCGGGTGCTGGACATGGGGTGGGCTCCTCTGGGCAGGGTGATGCTTCCTGGCGTGGCA
The DNA here is from genome assembly GCA_964244395.1 of uncultured Rhodovarius sp. Classification (GTDB taxonomy): domain Bacteria; phylum Pseudomonadota; class Alphaproteobacteria; order Acetobacterales; family Acetobacteraceae; genus Rhodovarius. Next base: position 2,313 of record CAXTJY010000257.1, on the reverse strand, counting down.
CGGGGTGGCAAGTGGCGGCTGCGCCGCCGCAAGCGGGGCTGCGACGGGTATTGCCCGCGAGAGAGGCAGCGGGGCCTCAGGC
>CAXTJY010000257.1:0-2221 GCA_964244395.1 uncultured Rhodovarius sp. | reverse complement strand
AAATCATCTGTAGCGGGTCAAGCACAGCATTCTTCCTCGACCTGGATTAACGGTGCCGAATGAGCGTTGTGGACGGAGGACACGCCGGCACGCAGCAAGGGGATGACCAGTTGGCGTCGTGTGCCGAGGAAACGGCTCGCCTGCCCCGAGACGACGAATGGAACGGCGTCGCGGTACCGGCCAGGATTTCGGTCAACGTCGAATTGCCGCGGCGTTACAGGTCGCAAACATCTTCGCCCCAGAAGCCATGCTTGTCGATGAACTCGTTCGACACCGCCACATGTGCGTCTGCCTCGCGTTGTCTCGGTGCCTGCCGCTCCAGATGGTCAGCAAGCAACCGCTCCAGCACCGGTGCCAGATCGGGCGAAATCGCACTCGCCTGCCGCAGCAGGTCGTCGTTCAACTCGAATTCCACCTTCCGACGAGACGCTTCCGATCGTAACCCATGCAACAGCCTAGCCCGGCAGAGCTCAGTTCAGGAACGGATTTCGCCCGCGCGCCGGCGCCTGGGCGTCCCCGAAATGCCGTGCCAGATAGTCCACCACCAGGCGCCGATCGTCGCCCTCCAGCGGCGTCATGCCATGCTTCTCGACCATCCAGTCCATCAGCCCGTCCCAGGCGGCGCGGGACAGGCGGGAGCGGCGGATGACCGCGGTGCTGTGGCAGGCGGTGCAGCCATAGAAGACCTCCTCCTGCCCCTCGCCGGCGGGCAGCGCCGACGGCTCCTCCGCCGCCTCCTGCGCAGCCGCCAGGCCGGCGGCGAGCGCGAGCCCCAGCACGACGCGCCTTACCCCCGGCAAGCGCAACTCAGCCGACCAGGATGGCGGCGCGGCTGATGGCGTTGGCGCCGTAGCCTTGCGGGTTCCAGTTGGCGGCGGCGTGCGGCTGCATGCGGCCCGCGCTGTCGGTGGCCCGCGTCCACACTTCGTAATAGCCGTCCGACGGCAAGGCGATGCGGCCAGTCCAGCGTTGCCAGGCGTGGCGGTTGGCCGGCGCGGAAACATCCATGGCTTGCCAGGTCGCGCCGAAATCGACGCTGGCATGCACCGCCCGTGCCGTCAGGTCGCCGGCCCAGGCGGCGCCTGCCAGATCAAGCCCGCGAGTGCCGGCGGCCAGCCGGGCGCCGTTGCCATGGCTGCTGAGGATGCTGCGCACGGGCATCGAGGTCATGTCGGCGAAGTCGGCGCCGTTGTTCTCGCTGCCCGGCACGATGGGCCGGGTCGGCAGCCGGTAGCTGGTGCCGCCCATGCCCGGGCCGTCATGCGGCCGGTCGCGCACCCAGATCCGGGTGAGCCATTTCTGGCTGAGGCTGGCCGGCCAGCCGGGGGCTATGACCCGCAGCGGCGCGCCGTGGATGTGCGGGATATCAGCGCCATTCATCTGCCAGACCAGCAAGGTGTCCTCGTCCATCGCCTTGGCGATCGGCATGGCGCGGTTGATCGAGGCGCGGTCGGTGGCGCCCGAGAGATGCGGGTCGGCGCCGAAGCCGGCGGCGCAGAGCGCGCCGGGCTTCACGCCGGCGGCGTTCAGCACGTCGCGCAGCCGCACCCCGGTCCAGGAGGCGCAGGAGATGGCACCCTGACCCCAGGCGTTGCCTCGCGCGGCCGGCACGAACTGGCTGCGGCCATTGCCGCCGCATTCCAGCTGCAACTGCCGCGTGACGACTTCGAAGCGTTGCCCAAGCTCGCCGACGGTGAGGCTGAGCGGCGTATTCACCTCGCCGTCCACGGTGAATCGCCAGGCCGGTCCATCGTTGGTCGGCGTCGGAATCTGGCCGTTGTTGCGGATGAACATCTTGCCGGCGCTGGTGACGGCCTCGTCCAGCAAGGTCTCGGGCGTCTCGGCCACCAACGGGCGGTCACCCAGCAGGAGGAGCGGTGCCTTGCCGTCCATGCGCAGTGTCGCCGGGGCGTCGGCCGGCTGGGCAAGGGCGGCCGGCAGCAGCCCGTCCGGCATGTTGGCGCCGAAGGGCATGGCGGCGCCCAGGGCAACGCCCATGCTGGCCAACGCGCTGCCGCGCAAAGCGCCGCGCCGGCCCCAGGCAAGGGCGTCGGCGCGCTCGGGGTCGTCGCGGTAGAGTTCCAGGTAGGAGCGTTCGGCTTTCTTTGTCATGGCGCATCCCCGTTATTCGCTGTTGCTTGATAACACGCCAAACGCCGCTTCGCGCAGGGCCCGTCGTGCAAAAGCGACACAACTCTCCAATTGTTTCGCGAGATGTCTG
>CAXTJY010000256.1:4481-6221 GCA_964244395.1 uncultured Rhodovarius sp. | reverse complement strand
GCCAGACGCGGCTGGATTTGTAGGAGCAGTGTTCGGACCACATCACCGAGAAAATGCCGAGTTCGCACAGCGTCGGGTCCCGGCCGAGGATGGCGAGGGCGCGGGCGTATTCGTCGGGCTTGAGGCCGAATTGCTGCGCCAGCGCTGCGGCTTGGTCGGGGGCGAGGGGGGGTACGGACTCCATGCCGGGGTTGTCGGGGGCGGGGGGCGGGTTGTCCAGGGTAGCGCGGGGTTTTGCGTTTTTGTCGTGACGGCTATAGGACGCTTTACCGATGCATCCAAATGCCAGGACGCGGATCCTATTTGATCCGCAGAAGCGAGAGCGGACAGTGCGAGAGCGCAGCCTTGATTTTGTTGAGGCCAATCTGGTGTTCGGCGGCGATACCGCAACCGAGCCTGACTTGCGAAAAGAGTACGGCGAACCGAGCTTCATCATCGCCGGATGGCTGAGAGGACGCTTGGTAATCATGGTTGGACGCCACGGGACGATGCCGTCCGAATGATTTCGATGAGCTACACACATGCCAACGAAGAGCGTCACTGGCGAGGAAGTTTGGGTGGACCCGGATGACGCGCCAGAACTGACGGCGGAGTTCTTCGAGTGCGCGGAGATCCGAAACAACGGCCGGCTGATTCGGCCGGGCCGGCCTCCAATTCCTTGGCCCAAGCCCCGCGTCACCCTGCGTCTCGACGCTGACCTGCTGGCACGGTTGCGCGCCAGCGGCCCGGGTTGGCAGACCCGGCCCAACCAGGCGGTGCGCGAGTGGCTGGAGAAGGGCGCCGCCTGAGGTAGGCTCGACAGCCAGGCACTGCTCCGGCCAAGCTGACGTGTTCTGGGAGGTCGCCATGCCCCGACTGCTCTTCCTGATCCTGCTGCTGGCCGCGCCCCATGCCATGGCGCAACCGGCCGATCTGCCGCCGGAATGCCCCGCGACCATGAGCGGCGAGGCCGTCGGCGCAGCGCTGGATTGCACCTGCACCGCCGAGGCCACCGCCAGCACCAGCACAGTGTGGGGCACCGACATCTACACGGCCGACAGCCCGATCTGCCCGGCGGCGCGCCATGCCGGCATGATCACCGCGCAAGGCGGCCGGGTGCGGACACGGATGCTGGGGGCGCAGGCCAGCTACAAGCCATCGACGCGCAATGGGATCAGCACCGTCGAATACGGCCCCTATGGCCCGAGCTTCTCGGTGGCTCGCGGCGGTGTCGGGCTGGTGGCCTGCCCGGCCAACGCCCAGGCCTATGGCGGACAGACGGAGGTCGTGACCTGCGCCTGCCCAGCCCCCGCCGCTGGTCAGGTGTGGGGTAGCGAGACCTACACCGCCGACAGCAACATTTGCCGCGCCGCGCAGCATGCCGGTTTCATCACCGCCGCCGGCGGAACGGTACGGCTGCGGATGCTGCCGGGCCAGGCGCGCTACCAGGGTAGCAGCCGCAACAGCATCACCACCCTGGCCTACGCCGCCTACGACGCCAGCTTCCGCTTCGAGGGCGACCGGATTGGTCAAGCCCCGCCCACCGGCCCGCAGGCCTGCCCCGACACCTTGCAATACGACACCCAGCTCACCGAACCCCTGATCTGCAACTGTGCCGCCGAGGCGGTTACGGGGGAGGGCATCTTTTGGGGCACCGACGCCTACACGGCCGATAGCCGCACCTGCCGGGCGGCGCTGCATGCCGGCGCTGTGCGGCGCGGCGGCGGCCTGGTCACCATCCGCATCCTGGGCGGGCTGCCG
>CAXTJY010000256.1:0-4471 GCA_964244395.1 uncultured Rhodovarius sp. | reverse complement strand
AACGGCGCCACCAGCCAGAATTATGGCGCTTACGGCGCCAGCTTCCGGTTCGAGGGCGTGGCATCGCAGGGGCCGCAGCTTTGCCCCGACAACATGACAGCCTATGCCGGCAGCCGCGAGAAGCTGGAATGCCTGTGCACCGGCGAGGCGGTGCTGCGGGCCGGCGCCGTGTGGGGCAGCAACCCATACACCGCCGACAGCCGCACCTGCGTGGCAGCCCGCCACGCCGGGGTGGCGCCCCTGACCGGCGGGCTAGTACGGCTGGCGATGCTTCCGGGGCAGAGCCGCTACCCACCGCTGAATCGCAACGGCATCATCACCAGCGAATACAGTGACTACCCGGCCAGCTTCACCTTCGAGGGGCCGCAGAACGTTTCGGCCGGGGCGCCGGTGCAGGCGCCGGTGGCGGATTCGCTGCGGCGGACCGGGAGGGTCTCGCTTTACGTCACCTTTCGCACCAACTCGGCCGACCTCGACATCGCCGCCGCGCCGGTGCTGACGCAGGTGCGCGATGCGATGGCGGCCGACCCAACCCTGCGCTTGCGCCTGGTCGGCCATACCGACAGCCAGGGCACGCCCGCCGCCAATGTGCCGCTCAGCCAGCGGCGGGCGACCGCGGTGGCAAGTTGGCTGGCGCAGAACGGTGTCGCGCCGGCGCGTCTGGTGGCGGAGGGGCGCGGGCAGGGCCTGCCGATCGCGGATAATGCCAGCGAGGCCGGCCGCTCGCTGAACCGGCGGGTGGAGGCGGAGCGGGTGGACTGAAGCGACCGCCAAGACGCCGCAGCTGTCAGTCCGGCACGAAATCCGTCCCCTGCAACAGCGATACGGCGCGCGCCACCTCTGCCTCGATGACCCGGCCAAACGCCTCCGGCCCGTCGAAAGTCGGAATGGCGCCGATACCGGTGACGCTGGCGCGGAACTCCGGATCCGCCACCAATGCTTCCGCCGCGCCGACCAGCCGCTGCAGCATGGCGGGCGCCAGCCCCTTGGGTGCCCAGAAGCCGTGCCAGGAGGCGATGGTCAGCGCCGGCATGCCGCTTTCAGCCGCGGTCGGCACCTCCTCGGCGCCAGGCAGGCGCGTGGTCGCGGTGACGGCGAGCGCCTTCAGCCGGCCGGCCCGCACCTGCTGCATCTGTGCCAACCCGGCGTCGATCATCAACTGCACCGAGCCACCCAGCAGGTCGGCCAACGCCGGCCCGGCACGGCGGTAGGACACCGTGGTGATCGGCACGCCGGCGAGACGGATGAATTCCAGGCTGGCGAGGTGGCCGGCCGAGCCTTGCGACGACAGCGCGATGTTGAAGGCGCCGGGACTGCGTCGCGCCGCCTCCGCCACCTCCGCCAGGGTGGTGCCAGGCACCGAGGGATGCGCCAGGATGAGCAGCGGCGCCACGCCCACCCGTGCGACCGGCTGGAAATCCTGCACCGGATCATAGGGCGCGGCGCGCAGCACCTGACGGGCCAGCACAAACACGCTCGCGTTGAACAGCAGCGTCTGGCCGTCCGCCGGGGATTGCCGGACGGCTTCGCTGCCGATGGTGCCGGCGGCACCTCCACGATTCTCTACGATGACTGTGTTCTGCAGTGCCTTCTCCAGACCGCGCGCGGTGAAGCGGGCCATCGCGTCGGTGGCGCCGCCGGGAGGGAAGGGGACGATCATGCGGATGGGCCGGCCGGTCTGGGCACGGCCGTCGCCGGCGAAGGGCAGGAGCCCGCATGCAGCCAGGGCGGTTCGACGGGAGGTCATCTGAGGCTTGGTCTCCTGCTGCGATGCAGCGATGAGAGGCGCAGCGGCCGCGCAAGTCAAAATCTCCGCCAGAGGCAGACGATCGGGCAGCTTTCGTCTGCCGTCGCTTCATCCGCCGCGGAATCGTCACTCTTCATGCTGAGTGGTCCGGCGCCCCGTCGCTATCCCGCTTCGCGCGGCGCCGGCACCCGCGCCGCCGCCAGCACCTCGACCGCCGCGGCGCCGGCGGTCAGCAGCGCCTCGGTGCAGCCATCGGCGGTGGCGCCGGAAGTCAGCACGTCGTCGATCAGCAGGATGCGCCGGCCTGTGACGCGCCCGGCGTGGCGCGGCGCCACGCCGAAGGCGCCCTCAACAGCGACCCGCCGCTGGGTGGCACCCAGTTCGCCCAGTGACGCGGTGGCGCGGATGCGACGCAGCGTGTCCGGCAGCCAGGGCAGTCCGGCGCCGCGCGCCAGCAGCCGGGCCAGCAGGGCGGACTGGTTGTAACGCCGGGCTCGCAGCCGGCTGGGGTGCAGCGGCACGGGAACCAGCAGGTCCGCGCGGGCCAGCAGCGTCGCGCCGGCGCGCGCCATTTGCCGCGCGATGGGCTTGGCCAGGGCGCCGCGATCCGCATGCTTGAAGGGCAGCAAAAGGCGCCGCGACGCGTCGTCGTACAACCAGGCGGCGCGGGCCGCGGCGAAAAGATGCGGCCGTTCCTCGCAAGGGGCACAGCGGGCGATGCCGCCAAAGGGCATGGGCGCACCGCAGCCATCGCAGAGCGGCGCGGTGATGAAGGTGAGCCCGCGGAAACATTCGACGCAGAAGGTGCCGTGGTCGGAAACCGCGCTGTCGCAGGTCAGGCAATGCGGCGGCAGCGCCGCGTTCAGCAGCGCGCCACCGGCACGTCGGAGGAGCTCAGAGACGCCCGAAATGGGCATCCCCGTCGCGCGCCACCTCATGCACCAGGTCGATCTCCCAGGAGAGGTAGGCGCGCATGGCGTCCTCGATGCCGCTGTTGCGGTCATAGGGCCGCAGGTAGAAGTCGATGCAGTCGGCATCGGCGGGGGTACGGCGGTCCGCTTGCAGGGGCAGGCCGGCGGCGGCCCAGGCGGCGGTGCCGCCTTCCAGCACGCGGGCCCCGAGTTCCGCCGCGGCGAGATGCGCCAGCGCTTGGTCCGGCGCCGTCACCACCAGCAGCGGCGCGGGCGGCGGCGGGGCCATGCGGCGGCGCACCCCCCAGACGGCGCCGGGGATGTGACCGGCGCGGTATTCCACGCTGCGCGCCAGGTCGATGACCAGGGCGCCAGGGGTCGCGGCCAGTTCGGCCACGCTGACGGTGCGTGCCTTCGGTGCGGCGGCCACGGCTTCCGGCGCGCCCGCCGGCCGGCCTTCCACCACATGCACGTCCCAGCCGCCCATCAGCCGTAGCCAGGCGGCGGACATCCGGGCGCGCGCGCCATCGCCCATATCGGTCAGCACGATACGGGCATGGCGTACCGCGATCCACTGGTCGGTCGCCTGGATGAGCTGGCCGCCGGGGGCGTGACGGAAGCCGGGCAAATGGCCGGCGGCGTATTCCTCCGGCGAGCGGACATCCAGGTGATAGGTGGTGCGCCCTGGCGCCGCTTCGGGCGCGCCGAAGCGCACCCCCGTCTCGCGCGCGAAAGCATCGGCGCGGCTCAGCGCCAGCTCCGCCCTGGCGGGCGTGCCCGGGGCGTAGCTGCGGGTCTGGCCGCGCTCGCAGGTCAGCCCCGCCAGTTCCCACCCCATGGTGCCGTTGCGCAGCGCCACGATGCGGTTCGGCACACCGGCGCGGCGCAGGCTTTCGGCGCCCATGATGCTGCGGGTGCGCCCGGCGCAGTTCACCACGATGGTCGTCTCGGCGTCCGGCACCAGGTCGCCGATGCGATACACCAGCTCGCCGCCCGGCACGTTGATCGCGCCGGGGATGGTCATGCGGTGGAACTCGTCCATCGGCCGGCTGTCCAGCACCACCATCGGCGTCCCGCTGGCCATGAGCGCCTGCAGTACGGGCGGATCCAGGCTTTCGGTGTGGTAGTGGTGCTCCGCCCACTCGCCGAAGGCCTTGGACGGCACGTTGACGCCGGAGAAGACGACGTAGCCCGCCGCCGCCCAGGCCGGGGTGCCGCCGGCCAACACATGCACGTCGGTGTGGCCCAGCCCGCGCAATACCTCGGCCAGCCGCGCCGCGTGGCTGCCGCCGCCATCCACGCACACCACGCGCGCCGCTTTGTTCGGCAGCAGCACGGGCGCGCGCAGCTCGGCCCGGCTCAGCGGGCAGGGCACTGCCCAGAACAGATGCGCGGCGCCGAACTCGCCTTCCTCCCGCGCGTCGAGAATGGCCAGCTCCCCGCCATCGGCGATCCAGCCCTTCAGCTTGGCGGGCGAGATCACGCTCCCGGCTGCGCCGAGGGCTTCATGAAGTTCTTGTTGTAGGGGATGATCTCGCCATCCAGCGAATAGGCCTTGCGGTCATCCAGCCGATCCAGCGCCAGCCCATACATGTGCAGGTGCCGCGTCGGCCGCGTCCCCGTGGTGTGGATGGAGTGGATGGCGTCGGGCATCAGGCAGATGCCGCGGCCGGGCTCCACCATCACCTGGTGGTCCTCCACCACCTCGCAGCGCTCCGGGTCGGTGCCGTCGTCCAGGCGGCGATAGACCCGGTTCAGCTCCTGGCCATCCACGGCCACCACGACGGCCCAGGTGGTGTGGTCGTGCGGCTTG
>CAXTJY010000255.1:348-6221 GCA_964244395.1 uncultured Rhodovarius sp. | reverse complement strand
ACCACCAGGCAGAGACAGACGCGGCCTTAGCGGCGACATCCGCAGCCTGACGCGCCCGCTGCTCGGTTTCCTGAGCCACGCGCTGGGCATCGGCCTCATAGGCCCGCACCCGGCGATCGGCTTCCTCGGGGGTCATCCCGGCCTCGGCCGCCACCAGCGTGTTGAGGCGCTGACGGTCCGCATCGTTCAGGTTACCCTGGGTGATGCGGTTGCCGACAATCCGGGTGATCTCCGCCGCCCGCTGGTCTCCATTCATGCGTGCGGGGTCGGTCGGTGCACTCAGCGCCGCCCGGGCCCGGTCCACCAACTCGCGCGGGTTGACCTGGGAGGCGGCACCGGCAGTCGCCGCACCCACCGCGGCCGTGGCGCCGCCCGCGGCAGTGCCGACAGCGGAGCCAACCGACGAACCGATGGAGCCGGCAATGCTGCCCAGCAGCATGGCCGAGAACAGAGTGCAGAGGCCCCAGACGCCCAGGCCATGCAGTGCTCCGCCGTCGCGATCAGCGTCGGACAACCGTCCCGCTACCAGACCGCCGGCGAACAGGGCGACGAGATGCGAAGCCGCCATCCAGGCGCCCGCTCCCACCGTCATGCTCGTGGCGGAAGGCGTGTCGCGGTTGACCGCATCCACCAATCCGGTGCCGATCGCGGCACCCAATGCCGTCAGGGCAATGCCGACCGACAACGCCACCGCGCTGCCGACCAACACGGCCGAAAGGCTGGCACGATGGTGCCAGCCCCGGGTCGTCACGCCAGCCGTGCTATGCAGGACCGCCCCATCCGGGGTGGGAGAAACGATGCGGTTCATGCCTTGTCCGCGGCGTCCCGCACCGCGTCCTTGGCACCGCCGACGGCGTTCTGGACCTTGCCCTTCGCCTTGTCCGCAGCGCCTTCGGCCTGCAGCTTGGCGTCACCGGTCAGGTCGCCTGCGGCTTCCTTGACGGAGCCCTTGATCTGGTTGCCCACGCCTTTGATACGATCGCTGTCCATGATGCCTCTCCTCGAATGACCGGCGACGCCACGATGGCGACGCGTGCGGTTCGGGGGTTGAACGCGAGCCGGCGTAAACCGTTTCATGACGAAAGGTAGCGCGGCCTCGCCTGGCCACTACCTTCCCGGTTGCGCCTGGCCACTACCGTCCCGGTCGCGCCTGGCCACTACCGTCCCGGTCGCGCCTGGCTCCTATCGCCCCGGTCGCGCTTGGCTCCTATCGCCCCGGTCGCGCCTGGCTCCACGCCAGCACCAGGCCGGCGGAGACGATGATGCCGGCGCCCAGCCAGGTCAGCGCGTCCGGCCAGTTGTCGAACAGCCAGTAACCCACCCCCACGGCGGCCAATAGCTGCAGATACTGGAAGGGTGACGCGATGTTGGCGGGTGCGAAGCGCAGCGCCTGCGCGACCAGGTAGTGCCCCACCGCGCCCAGCGTGCCGCAGGCCAGGAACAGGCCGCAATCGGCCAGCGAACGCGGATTTTCCCACACCCAGGGCTGCGCGAGCATCAGCAGCAGGGCGCCGGTGAGCGGCGCCCACAGCGCGGAGGTGGCCGGCGAATCAAAAGGCGCCACCATGCGGGTGAGGATTTGATAGATGCCGTAGGCGGTGGCGGAGACCAGCACGAGCAGCGAGGCCGGATGGAAAACCTCGCCGCCCGGGCGGATGACCACCAGCACGCCCGCGAAGCCGACCAGCACGGCGGCGACCCGCAGCGGCGTCGTCCGCTCGCGCAGCAGGGGCCAGGCCAGCAATGCCACGATGAGGGGCGCGGCCAGCGATACGGCCGACGCCTTGGCCAACGGAATGAAGGTGATGGCGAAGAAGAAGCACAGGTTGGAGGTGGTGAGCGTGGCGGCCCGGCCGAGCTGCAGAAAAGGCCTTCGGGTGCGCAAAACCGGCACGCCGTAGCGCGGCAGGAAGACGGCGGCGAGGAAGACGAGGTGGATGAAGGCCCGCGCCCAGGAGACCTGCACCGAGGAATAGGTTTGTCCGAGCAGCTTGGCGATGCCCCCCATGACCGAGAAATGCAGCCCGGCCAGGCACATGCAGCCGATCCCGATCAGGATGTTGCGGGTGGAAGCGGTTTGTTGCGCGGGCAGCAAGGGGTGGGGCCGGAGGTGAACAGGCAGCTTGCGATGTTGAGTGGGGGATTAGAACCCCCAGCCGACCGCACCCTGGTCAGGCGTAGCAGGTGAATATGAGTCTGCGGCGGTGACCGCCGCCGCGCCGTAAAGGTCGATCGGCGCGCCTACGAAGATCACGACTGTGTTGCCGGAAGTGCTGACGATTTCGAGCTCGCGCCAGTTCAGCTTCCCGCGATGCCGAACCAATACATCGAAAGCGTCCCGGCGACGGCGAGCGCCGCCCAGCTCACCACGAAAGCCAGGCCCCGTGCTGCACCGTACAACGGACGGGTCAGCATCCAGCATAGCGGGATCAGGGCGCCCAAGAGCCAAGTGACGCCCAGTGCGAAGGGCCATAACGTGTCGCGCGGAAAAAGGTCGCTGCCGGGCGCCATCATGGCCAGGATAGGGTTCACCACCTCCAGCGCCAGGAAGCCGGGTGCCCCTAAGAGGGGAAACGTGCCCAGCCCGGCAAACAGTAGGGCGGCGCCGATGCTGAGGGCGAAGGCCTGTCGCCGTGTTCGACGGATCGGCATGCGCCACCCTGCCTAAGGAGAGAGAAGGTGGCAACCCGCGTGGGGGTCCGGGAAAGCGGCCAGTAGAGCATTGCCGGGTGAGGGATTTGAACCCCCGACCTTCGGTTTACAAAACCGCTGCACTACCACTGTGCTAACCCGGCGCGCCGCCCTTCTACGCCCCGGCCGGGCCGCGGCTCAAGTGTCTCGCGGGCGGCGGGCCAGGCGGTATTCCAGCCACAGGAAGGCCAGGCCGCCCAGCACCAGCGCCCCGGCCATCGTCAGCAGCGCCGCAGCCACGCCGCCCCAGGCCGCCGCCAGGCCGGTGAGCCCCTGCATCACCGCCGCGCCGCCGAAGAAGAAGATGTTCATGGCGGACAGGGCGCGGCCCGCGACGTCCGGCGTCACCCGCCCTTGCACCAGGGCAAACAGGCAGACTTGCGTGGTGATGGTGAGGCCGAAGCCGACCAGCAGCGCGCCGTCCAGCCAGGCCAGGCGCAGCCCGCCGGCCAGGACAAGCGCCACGATGGTGCCGGCCGCCAGCAAATGCCCGGTGGCGATCAGCAGCACCAGCCGGCCAGTCACCCGCGCCAACAGCCCGGCGATGAACGGCCCCGCGACCAGGGCGGCGGCGGCCAACAGCAGCAGGTTGCCGGCCTGGATGCGGGAGAATCCCTCCACCTCCATCAGCCATGGCCCGCCCCACAGCCCGCGCAGCCCCAGCATGGCGCCGAAGCTGACGAAGGCCAGTGCCATGGCGGGGACCAGCGGCGGGAAGACGGTGAAGGCGAGCACCGCGCGGGCGTCCTTCAGCAGGCCGCGGGGCAGCTCGGCTGGCGGCGCCTCGCGCACCAGCAGCGCCACCGCCGCGAAGGCCAGGCCGGCCAGCACGGCGCACGCCATGAAGCCGGCGCGCCAGCCCTGCACCTCCACCAGCCAGGCCAGCGGGCTGGCCGAGAGGAGCATCCCTGAGTTGCCGGTGGCCTGGACGATGCCGGCCCACATGCCGAAGCTGGCGCCGGTGATGCGGCGCGCGGCGAAGGCCATGGGCGCCATCATCATGCCCGAGCAGCCCACGCCGATGATGCTCTGTGCCGCGAGCATGGTGCCGGGGCCGGGTGCCGCGGCCGCCAGCAACGCGCCGGCGCCGGCGATGGCCAGCAGCCACAGCGCCGTGAGACGCGAGCCCCAACGGTCCAGCGCTACCCCCACCGGCACCATGGCCAGGGCGAAGGCGAGCGGGAAGGCGCCGGTCAGCGCCGCCAGCGTCTCGGTGCCGATGCCCAGGTCGCGCGACAGCACATCGGCCGCGACGGCCGGCAGGGTGCGAACGGCGTTGCTGAAGACATGCCCCATGGTCAGGGCCAGGATCGGGAGGGCGTATCCGGTCACCGGGCGGCGACAGCCTCTATCCCGATCAGCCAGGCCGCGTCGAAAACGGCCCTCCGCGCATGGGTGGCCGTTGTTGCGGCATTCTGCCTTGCGGCGACGAAGGGCTGCTCGCTGGCCGCATCCCTGTGCCACATGTTCATCGGCCTAATTCCGGAAGATCTTTCCGGGGTTGAGGATGCCTTGGGGGTCGAGCGCCTGCTTCACGCTGCGCATCACTGCCAGGGCCTCGGCGCCGTGTTCGGTTTCCAGGAATTCGCGCTTGCCCAGGCCGATGCCGTGCTCGCCGGAGCAGGTGCCGCCCAGGGCCAGGGCACGGGCGACGATCTTCTTGTCGAGCGCCCAGGCACGCTCCAGCGTTTCGGGGCTGTCGTCCTCGACCAGAATGACGGTGTGAAAATTGCCGTCGCCGACATGGCCGACCATGGGGGCGGAGAAGCCGCTGGCCTCGATGTCGTCCTTGGCGCCGAGCAGCGCCTCGGCCAGATGCGAGATCGGCAGGCAGACGTCGGTGGCGATGCCGCGGCTGCCGGGCTTGCTGGCGACGGCGGCCCAGTAGGCGTCGTGCCGGGCCTTCCATAGGCGGTTGCGGGCCTCGGCGTCCGTCGCCCAGGCGAAGCCCTGGCCGCCGGAGTCCAGCGCGATGGCTTCGACGGTTTCGGCCTGTTCGCGGACGCCGGCCTCGGTGCCGTGGAATTCGAGGAACAGGGTGGGGGTGGCGTCCATGTCCTCCAGTTTGGAGTAGGTGATGCAGGCGGCCATCTGCACCTCGTCCAGCAGCTCGATCCGCGCCACCGGCACGCCCATTTGCAGGGTGGCGATGACGGTGTCGACCGCCGCTTTCAGGCTGGGGAACTGGCAGACGGCGGCCGAGGTCGCCTCCGGGATGCCGTGCAGCTTGAGGCGGATGCGGGTGATGATGCCCAGCGTGCCCTCGGAGCCGATCATCAGCGACTTCAGGTCGTAGCCGTTCGATGCCTTGCGGGCGCGCGAGCCGACCTCGATGATTCGGCCATCGGCCAGCACGACCTGCATGGACAGCACATTCTCGCGAATGGTGCCGTAGCGCACGGCGTTGGTGCCCGACGCGCGGGTGGCGCACATGCCGCCGATGGTGCAGACGCTGCCGGGGTCGACCGGGAAGAACAGCCCCTGGTCGCGCAGGTATTCATTGAGCTGCTGGCGGGTGACGCCGGGTTCGATGAGGCAGTCGAGGTCGGGCGCGCTGACGTCCAGGATGCGGTTCATCCGGCTGAGGTCGAGCGAAATTCCGCCGCGCACCGGATTCACGTGGCCCTCCAGCGAGGTGCCGGCGCCGAAGGCGACGACGGGGACGGCGTGCTGGTGGCAGAGGGTGACGAGGCGGGCGACCTCCTCGGTGGTTTCGGCGAAGGCCACCGCGTCCGGCAGGGTGGGCACCGTGGTGTCCTCGCCGCGGCTGTGCTGTTGGCGGAGTGCGTCGTTGCGGGTGATGCGGTCGCCCAGGAAGGCGCCGGCGGCGGCGATGACGGCATCCACGGGGCGGGGGGCGATGGCGTTCATGCCTATAGTATGGACCCGGCCGGTCCGCCGGGCGACACCATGCCGGGCAAAAAACAGTTTGGTGTTTTGGCAATTTCTCCTAGCTAGGCGTTGCGAACCAGCAAGGACGCCCGAATGAGCTCGACGATTCCCCGCGGCCATTGGCCGACTTCCACCCGCGGCCACAAACCTGTTCTCGCCCGCGGCCTCGAGCCTACTTTCGCTCCCCGCCCGGATCCGACCTTCCCGCGCGACCACAACAAGCCGGCCTTCCAGCCCGACCCCGATCCCTGGTTCGATCTGCGGATGGCGGCCTGGCGGATCACGATCGG
>CAXTJY010000255.1:0-338 GCA_964244395.1 uncultured Rhodovarius sp. | reverse complement strand
GCCTTCCGCATCTACCTGCCCCGTCACGTCCCGGCCGCCGAGCCGGTGGTGGACACCGTCACGTTGCCGGAGGTGGCCCCGCCGTTCACGTTCGGGGTGGTGGCGGTGGTCGGGTCGATGGTGCTGCCGCAGATTTTGTGAGTCTGGCAGGGACGTTCCGCCTGAGGGTGCTTCAGTAGCTTCGCGGCATGCCCAGCACGTGTTCGCCGATGTAGCTCAGGATGAGGTTCGTGCTGATCGGCGCCACCTGGTACAGTCGGGCCTCGCGGAACTTGCGTTCGATGTCGTATTCCTCGGCGAAGCCGAAGCCGCCATGGGTCTGCACGCAGGCCTCGGCG
>CAXTJY010000254.1:4904-6224 GCA_964244395.1 uncultured Rhodovarius sp. | reverse complement strand
CTGCGGCCCCACCGTCTACGACCTGGCGCATCTCGGCAACGCCCGCCCGGTGGTGGTGTTCGACGTCCTCGCGCGGCTGCTTCGCCGCCTCTTCCCGCAAGTCACCTACGCCCGCAACATCACCGACGTGGACGACAAGATCAACGCCCGCGCCCGCGAATCCGGCGAAAGCATCGCCCAGGTCACGGCCCGCACCGCGGCCGACTTCCACGCCGACATGGCCGCGCTGAACAACCTGCCGCCGGACGTCGAACCCCGCGCCACCGACCACATCCCGCAGATGATCGCGCTGTGCGAAAAGCTCATCGCCTCCGGCCACGCCTACGCCGCCGAAGGCCACGTCCTGTTCGCCGTCGCCAGCTTCGCCGATTACGGCAAGCTCTCCGGCCGGCATCAGGACGAGCTGCTGGCCGGCGCCCGCATCGACGTCGCCCCCTACAAGCGCGACCCCGGCGACTTCGTCCTCTGGAAGCCCTCGGACGACAGCCTCCCCGGCTGGCCCTCCCCCTGGGGCCGCGGCCGGCCAGGCTGGCACATCGAATGCTCCGCCATGGCCTGGGAACACCTGGGCGAAACCTTTGACATCCATGGCGGCGGCGCCGACCTGCTCTTCCCGCACCACGAGAACGAAGTCGCGCAGAGCCGCTGCGCCCACGGCACCCGCACCATGGCCACCACCTGGCTGCACAACGGCATGCTGACCGTCGAAGGCGAGAAGATGTCTAAGTCCCTCGGCAATTTCTTCATCCTGCGCGACGTGCTGGCGCGCGGCCCCTGGGTCGGCGAGGCCTTCCGCCTGCTGCTGCTGCGCACCCACTACCGCAGCGCGCTGGACTACACCGAGGCGGCGCTGGCCGAAGCCCGCGCCGAGCTCGACGACTTCTACGCCATGCTCGCCCGCCCGGCGCCGGAGGCCGATGCGCTGCCCGCCATGGTCGATTGGGTGCTGGAACCGCTGGGCGACGACCTTAACACCCCGCTGGCACTGTCCCGCCTGCGCGACCTGCGCACGCTGGAAAACATCGCCAATGTCGGCGGCTCGGCCGCCGCCGTGCACGCCCGCACGCCGGCACCCTGGAACCCCGCCCCCGGAATTGCCCGCGCCGCGATCCTCGAAGCCGCCGCCACCCTCGGCCTGCTCTGGCACGACCCCGCGGCCTGGCGGCAGGGCGAAGGCGACACCAGCGCCATCGAAGCCGCCATCGCCGCCCGCCTCGCCGCCCGCGCCGCCAAGGACTGGGCCGAGGCCGACCGCATCCGCGCCGACCTCACGGCCCAAGGCATCGTGCTGGAGGACGGCGCCGGTGGCACGACCTGGCG
>CAXTJY010000254.1:0-4894 GCA_964244395.1 uncultured Rhodovarius sp. | reverse complement strand
ATCACGGTGCCCCAGCGGGTGTTCTCCTCGCGAATGAGCGGCAGCATGCCGTCCATCGGGACTGGCGCCAGCAATTCGAAGCCCAGCTCGACCAGGCGGCGCTGCACCGCCGGGTCGTCCAGCAACGCGTCCGTCACCTCGCGCATCCGCGCCACGATGGCCGCGGGCACCGCCGCCTGGGTGGCCACGGCGAACCAGGTCGTCAGCTCGTAATCCGGGAAGCCCAGCTCCTTCATCGTCGGCACGTCCGGCAGGAAGGGCGAGCGCGTCGCCGAGGTCACCGCGAGCGGCCGCAGCGCCCCGGCGCGAATGCCGGTCAGCAGCGTGGTGATGTTGTAGTAGGCCAGGTCGATCTCGCCGGTCTGCACCGCCAGGATGCCTTGCGGCGCGCCGCGGTAGGGCACGTGCACCAGCCCCACCCCCGCCTGCTGCGCCAGGAGCGCCGAGGAGAGGTGGTGCGTGGTGCCGACGCCGCCAGAGCTGTAGGTGAGCGTGCCCGGCGCCGCGCGGGCCGCCGCCAGCAAATCCGTCAGGTTCTGGAAGGGCGAGGCCGCCCGCACCACCAGGGCGTTCGACACCCCTGCGATGCGGGCGACGTAGGCGAAGTCGCGGAATGGGTCGTAAGGCAGCGCCGCATAGAGATGCGGGTTGAAGGCGACCGAGGTCTGGCCGGTCAACACCGCGGTATAGCCATCCGGGGCGGCGCGGGCGGCCTGGCCCAGGGCCACGGTGCCGTTGGCGGCAGGGCGGTTCTCCACCGGCACCGGCACACCCAGCCGCTGCGACCATTGTTCGGCCAGCAAGCGGGCCATGATGTCCACGCTGCTGCCGGCTGCCAGCGGCGCGATCATCGAGATGGCGCGGGTCGGCCAGGACTGCGCGAGTGCCGGGGTGGCCAGCAGCGCGACGCGCCGGCCTATGGCTGGGCCGCCCGTCATGGGCAGCCTCGAATTCCGGGAAGATGGCCGGGTCGAGCCCGGCCATGACGAACGCAGGCTACCGCAGCAGGTAAATCGGGCTGGTCCACAGCACACTCCCATCCTCGAAGGTGGCGCGAAGGTAGATCGCGTTGTCGGCGTCCGAACGCAGCGTCACCGTCCGTTCGAAGCGCATGGCGCTCGGCGCCTCCTCGGGCAGCAGAAAAGCGCGCATGCGGCGGCCCAGCCCGCCCGCCTCCCACACCTTCTCACCGGCCAGCAGGTCGCGCACCGGCACGCTGGCCTGCACCAGGTTGGTGTCGATGGTCAGCGTGCCGGCATGCGACGCCAGCCGCGCCTCCATCGCCTGGAAGCCGCCGGTGGTCACGCCCTCGAAGCGCAGCGTGTTCGCATCGGCAACGAAAGGATGGTCGAGGTTGAACTTGTTGATGGGGCGGACATCGGACCAGTCGTTGCCGGTGAGGCCTATGCTGCCGCGCCATTCCGTCTCGCGCCCGCGGCCGCGATACTCGCTGCCTTCCCACACCACCCGCAGCCGCAGGCCGGGCGGCAATTCGGGCCGCAGCACCTCCAGCAACTCGTGCCGGTTGCGCAGCTCCACCCGCTCGATGGGCGAGGCGGCCATGATCTCGGCGGCGAAGTGAGTGGTGGCATCCGTCACCCCGGCCAGGATGTCGCCCATCATGCCGGCCTCTGCCGCCCCGTCATCCGGCCTGCCCAGCGCCGGGTCGTCCACATGCAGCCGCGCCGGCGTGGCCAGCGCGGCGCAGACATGGGCGTGGATGCGCGCCGCATTGGTGGTGGCGTAGTGGTGCCGGCGCCGCAGGGCGTCGAACACGCCGCCGCGCGACAGGTCCGTCGTCAGCAGGCAGGTCAGCCCGCCATAGCTGCCGAACTGGCTGCCGCCGGGATGCGACGCCCCCTGCCGCCCCTTATGCCCATCCGAATTGGCGACGATGCCGACGCGCGCGCCGACATCGAAGGCGTCGGCCAGCAGCCAGTCGAAGGTGCCCCAATCCGAATGCGTCTCGACGGCGCGTTCCAGCATCCGATCATGCGCGAAATGCAGATTGGCATAGCGGCCCCCGACATGCGGCACGCACAGCACCGGCCGGCCCTCGGCGCGCAGCGCAGCGTGCAGTTCGCGGGCGTCCAGCGCATCCGTCGGGGCGTCGGAAAGGTCCTCCACCAAGGCATGGCAGGAACGGCGGATGGTCCGCCCCTCCTCCGGGAAGATCACGTTCCGGTCGCCGCCCAAGGCGGTGTTGCCGGACCATTCATAGCCCGGCAGGAAGACGAAGCGGCCGGGCTGGTCGAATGCGGCAAAGGCGCGGTTGAAATCCGCCCAACCCTCCGGCGTGATCTGGAAGTCGTTGCCCTGGTGGCAGATGGCGTCCACCCCCGCCAGGTCGCGGGCGTAGCGCGCCAGGCTGTCAATATGGCCGGTGCCGACGGTCTCGCCGGATTGCCCGTGCAGGTCGGCCCAGTATGGCGTCAACCCGCCCTCGCTGACCCGCATGGGGTTCGACGGCGTCTCGTTCCACAGCACCACCACCGCTTGGGCGGCGGCGGTGCTCAGCCCCGCGATGCGATGCGCGCGCGCGCCCTCCGGCCAGTCGAAGCTGTCCGGCAGGCCGCTGATGGACTGGCTGCCGAACAGGTGGTGCGTGCCGGCCGGCAGCGGCGCGGGGTTGCCCCAGCGGTCGTCGGCGCGCAGCAGCAGGGCGAATTCCTAGCCCGGCGCGCGCCGGGTCGGCAGGATTGCCAGCCGGCGGACCGGCGGGCCGGGCACCACCTCGACCCAGGGCTGGTCCGGCAGCACCGCCCAGTTGCAGGTGGCGAAGACGTCGGCCAGCGTCAGGAAGTGGAACCGGTCCTCGCAATAGGTCTGCATCCGCAACCCCGGCGAGCCGCCTGAAGTGTCCCCCAGCCGCACCGTGATGGTGTCCCCCGGCGACAGGAAGCCGCGCGCCACCGTGACGGTCAGCGTGCGGGACCAGGGCCGCATCCCCAGCTTCGGGTGGAATTCCAGCGTCAGCCGGGCGCCGTTCGACGCCTCGGCGGTGACGTAGTTGGGCGCGGCGGGGTCGCTGAACTGCGGCTTGCCCAGGTCGCTGACCTGGCGGGTGCAGATGCGGATGCTGCCGGTGTCGTCCATGCCGAACCGCCCGGCGGTGAAGACCAGGGTGAAGCTGGCATGGGCCCCGGCCTCCACCGGCCCCGCCGGCGTCAGGCTGACGGTGCCGATCTCGTTCGCGCGGTAGTCGGTGAAATGCGCGGTGTGGCCGGCATGCAGATTGGGCAGATCGAGATGGAGGGGCCGGGTCATCACGCCAAAGTGGCCGCGAATCGGGGCGGCGTCGATGGCTCAGCGCGATCGCATCCCGTGCTCCGCCTCATTCACCAGCAGCCGGGCGGCGCAGTGGCGCACCGCCGCCACATCCTGGCACAGCACCGCGTCGCGGTAGCGGCGCGCCACTTCGCGCATCGCCGCCAGCCGCGCCGGCGCCTCCTGGCGCAGCCGCGCCGGCGGGGGCAGGCGCTGCTCGGCCAACACCCAGGGGATGCAGGCGACCGGCGCCATGCTGGACAGGCGCAGCCAGGCATCCCAGGGGGCCGCCGCCGCCAGCCCTGCCTCGAACCCACCGGAATCCCGCAGCAGCGCCGTCTGCGCCATCACCGTCGAGGTACCGACGACATCCTCGGCGAAAAGCTGCGCCATGGCGTCCTCGCCCAAAGCGAAGGGCAGGCTGCGCCCGGCATGCCGCATGCCGAAGGAGCCCGCCATTTCCAGCGCCGAGCCGTGGTTGCGGGCATCCTCGCCGATCAGGACATGGTCGGTGAAGGACATGCCGACGCCGGATCGCGCGGAATGCAGCAGCAATTGGCTTTCCAGCTTGCCGGCGCACCAACGGTCCTGCGGGTTGAGGAAGGCGACCAGCGGCGCGCGCGCGACCGCCAGCCCCAGATTGCGGGCCGCGTTAGCGCCATGCCCCTGGGCGCGCAGGGGCACGATGCGCGGGTCGCTCGGCACTTCCGGCGCATGGCGTTCGGTGACGACCAGGATCTCGCACTCGGCGAAACCGCCGATGCTGTCGATGGCTTCGCGCAAGCCGGTGGTGGCGCCGCTGGCGGGGATGATGATGCTGAGGTCGGGCGCGGTCTGCATGGTGGGCTCTCCTGGCTGTCGCCCTCAACAAGGCAAGCGTGGGGCCACCATGAATTTGCAGAATGCGAGGCGCTCAGCGATTCCAGGGCGTGGATTGCCACAGGGCTCGGTAGCCCTGTTCGCGTTCTGCAAGGCGGGCGCCCCATTCCATCGGCGCTTCATAGGCAGGTTCGGTAAACCGCTGGGCCAGCTGGGCCAGGAACGTGGGGTCGCGCGCCACCATTGCCGTCGCCTCACGCAGCCGCGCCAGGATCGGTTCGGGCGTGCCGCCCGGCGCCAGCATGCCACGCTCGCTGCCCATCTCGATGGCCAGGCCACGCTCCAGGAAGGTCGGCACCTCCGGCGCGAAGCGGCTGCGGGCGCGGCCAGCCTGGATCAGGATGCGGGTGTTGTCCGGGCTGGCGGCGGCGGCGCCGACATTGAGGCCGCTGATGTCCACCTCCCGCGTCAGCAGCGCGGTGCGCATGGGCGCGTCGCCGGTGTAGCTGACATTGGTGATGCGAGCGCCGGTGAGAATGGCGAGCAGGTGCAGCTGCAGATGGTCGTCGGTGCCTACGCCGGGGCTGGCGAAGGTCAGCGTATCGGGCGCGGCCAGGGCGCGGGCGATGACCTCCTCGATGGTGCGGAACGGGCTTTGCGCATGCACCGACATGGCGGAGGGGTCATTCACCAGGCCGCCGAGCAGGGCGAAGTCGGCGAGGCGGAACTGCGCCTGGCGCTCGATCGGGATGGTCAGCAGGCTGGGCATGTTGCTCATGCCGAGAGTCAGGCCGTCGGGCCGGGCGCG
>CAXTJY010000253.1:5121-6244 GCA_964244395.1 uncultured Rhodovarius sp. | reverse complement strand
AATTATGGCTGATGAACAGATAGGTCAGGTTCAGCCGCTGCTGCAGGTCGCGCATCAGGTTCAGGATCTGCGCCTGCACCGACACGTCCAGCGCGCTGGTGGGTTCGTCGGCCACCAGGAACTCGGGCTCGCTGGACAAGGCGCGGGCAATGCTGATGCGCTGGCGCTGGCCGCCGCTGAACTCGTGCGGGAACTTCTCGCCGTCACGCGGGCTGAGGCCGACCTGGGTCAGCAACTGGCCCACGCGGTCGCGAATGTCGGCGCGGCTGCGGAGGATGCGGAACGCGCGGATGGGCTCGGCGACGATGTCCTGGACGCGCCAGCGCGGGTTGAGGCTGGCGTACGGGTCCTGAAAGATCATGTTCATGCGTCGGCGCAGCGCGGGCTGGGCGCGGGCGGCCGACAGGCTCTGGCCCTCGAAGCGGATGCTGCCGCCGGTGGGGTTGTAGAGGCCGACGGCGAGGCGGGCGACCGTGCTCTTGCCGCAGCCGCTCTCGCCGACGAGGGAGAGGGTGGTGCCGAGCGGGATCGCGAAGCTGACCTCGTCGACGGCGCGCAGGGTCAGGCGGGGTTCGCGCGCGAGGGTGCGCTGCAGCCACGGGCGGGAGACGTCGAAGCTGCGGCTGAGGTTTTCGGCTTCGAGGACCGTGCGGGTCATCACGCGGCCACCGCGGCGTGGTCGTGCAGCCAGCAGGCGGCCCTCGTGGCGCCGGCGTCGAGCAAGGGGGGGCGCTCCACGCGGCAGCGGTCGAACACCTTGGGGCAGCGGGGGTTGTAGGGGCAGCCCTGGGGGATGGCCGTCAGGCGCGGCATCGCGCCGTCGATCTGACGGAGGCGGTCCACGCGCGCCTCGAGCGACGGGATGCTGGCCATCAGGCCCTCGGTGTAGGGATGGGCCGGATGCTTCACCACGTCGCGCACCGGCCCCACCTCGATGACCCGGCCCGCATACATCACTGCGACGCGGTCGGCGGTCTCGGCGATCACGCCCATGTCGTGGGTGACCAGCATGACGGCGGTGCCGTGGTCGCGGGTGATGCGCTTCAGCAGGGCGATGATCTGCGCCTGGATCGACACGTCGAGCGCCGTCGTCGGCTCGTCGGCGATGACCAGGCGGGGTTCG
>CAXTJY010000253.1:0-5111 GCA_964244395.1 uncultured Rhodovarius sp. | reverse complement strand
CTGGCGCATGCCGCCGGAGAACTCGTGCGGGTACGCGTCGATGCGGCGGGCGGCGGCGGGGATGCCGACGGCCTCCAGCCAGCCGATGGCGCGCTTGCGGGCCTCGGCGTCGGACAGGGGCATATGGGTCTGCATGGTTTCCGCAAGCTGCCGGCCGACGGTGTAGAGCGGGTTCAGCGTGGTGAGCGGGTCCTGGAAGATGGCGCCGATTTGCTTGCCGCGGATGCGGCGCATGCGGTCCTCGTCGAGGTTGTCGATGCGCTTGCCGTCGAGCAGGATCGCCCCGCCGGCGACCCGGCCCGGCGGTTCCAGCAGGCCGATGATGGCGGCGCCGGTCAGCGACTTGCCGGCTCCGCTCTCACCGACGACGCCCAGCACCTCCCCGGGCTCGATGGTCAGGGAGATGCCGTCGAGCGCACGGAGAACGCCGCGGCGGGTGGGGAACTCGACCGTGAGGTCCTGGACGTCAAGCAGCGGCATGTGCGTGTCCTATCGCAGGCGCGGGTTGAGCGCGTCGCGCAGCCAGTCGCCCAGCAGGTTGATGGAGAGGACCATCAGGATGAGGGCGAGGCCAGGGAAGATGGTGATCCACCACTCGCCGCTGAACAGGAAGTCGTTGCCGATGCGGATGAGGGTGCCGACCGAGGGCTGCGTGGGCGGCAGGCCGACGCCGAGGAACGACAGCGTCGCTTCGCTGAGGATGGCGAGGCCGAGGGTGAGGGTGCCGATGACCAGCACCGGGCCCAGCACGTTGGGCAGGATGTGGGTGATCATGATGCGGAGCGGGGAGAGGCCGATGACGCGGGCGGCCATGACGTACTCCTTGCCGCGCTCGACGAGGGTGGAACCGCGGACGGTGCGGGCGAACTGCGGCCAGAACGAGATGCCGATGGCGAAGATGAGGACGTAGATCTGGAGCTGCTCGTGCATCGCGCGGGGAAGTGCGGCGGTGACGACGCCGTCCACCAGGAGGGCGATGAGGATGGCGGGAAAGCTGAGTTGGACGTCCGCGACGCGCATCAGGATGGAATCGACGGCGCCGCCCGCATAGCCGGCGACCAGGCCCATCGCGACGCCGACGGCCACGGCGAACAGCACGGCGGAGAGGCCGACGATGACGCTGATCTTCATGCCGTAGAGGATGCCGGACAGCACGTCGCGGCCCTGGTCGTCGGTGCCGAGGACGTGCGCGGCCTCGCCTTCCGGCATGAAGGACGGCGGTTTGAGGCTGTCCATGAGGTTGAGGCTGGCTAGGTCGAACGGGTTGAAGGGCGCGATCCAGCGGGAGAACATCGCGCCGATCAGGAGGGCCGCGAGGACGAAGGCGGAGATCATGGCGATGGGGGAGCGGCGGAAGCTGTAGGCGACGTCGCTGTCCCAGAAGCGGCTTATCATCGCGCGGCCCCCGGCCGGGCCATGCGCAGCCGTGGATCCACGGCATAGTAAAGGAGATCGACGATGAGGTTGATGGTCACGAACAGCACCGAGATGAGCATGAGGTAGGCGGCCATGACCGGGATGTCGGCGACCTGCACGGACTGCACGAACAGCAGGCCCATGCCGGGCCACTGGAACACGGTCTCGGTGATGATCGAGAAGGCGATGATGCCGCCGATCTGCAGCCCGGCGATGGTGATGACGGGCACCAGCGTGTTCTTCAGCGCGTGCCCGAAGTTGATGGCCCGGCGCCCCAGGCCCCTCGCGCGCGCGAACTTCACGTAGTCGGAGCGGAGCACCTCCAGCATCTCGGCCCGCACCAGGCGCATGATGAGGGTCATCTGGAACAGGCCGAGGGTGATCGCGGGCAGGACCAGTGCCTTCAGGCCGGCCGCGGTGAGAAACCCGGTGCTCCAGTGGGAGAAGCGCACGACGTCGCCGCGGCCGAAGCTGGGCAGCCAGCCGAGCAGGACGCTGAACACGAGGATCAGCAGGATGCCGATGAGGAAGGTGGGCAGGCTGACGCCGATGAGGCTGAACACCATGAAGGCGCGGGAGCTGATGGCGTTGCGGTGGATGCCGGTGTAGACGCCCATGGGGACGCCGATCGCCAGCGCCAGCAGGGCTGCGGTGCCGGCCAGCTCCAGCGTCGCGGGCAGGCGCTCGGCGATGAGGTCCATGACCGGGCGGGCCAGGCGGTAGCTGATGCCGAACTGGCCGTGCAGGGCGTTCCACATGAACTTCGCGTACTGGACGAAGAAAGGCTGGTCGAGGCCGAGCTGCTTGATCAGCGCGTTCTTCGACGCCTCGGTGTAGTCGGTGCCGAGCATGATGGTGACGGGATCGCCGACGAAGGCGAACATGGCGAAGGCGATGAAGCCGACGACGAGCAGGACGGGGATGGCCTGGAAGATGCGGGAGACGATGAAGGCGAACATGGCGCGTTCCTAGATCCTGGTCGGCAGCGTGGCGGTGTTCTCCTCGGGGGCCGCGAACTCCACCACCAGCGTGAAGCCGACGCCCAGCAGGACGGGGCCGAGGAATATTCCCAGCAAGCCGAATGCCAAGGCGCCGCCGAGCACGCCGAGGATGGTGAGCAGGAACGGAAGCTGGGCGCCGCGGGCGATGAAGTAGGGGCGGATGATGTTGTCGGAGCCGCTGATGATGAACAGGCCGTACAGGCCGAGGACGATGCCCCAGGCGGTGTGGCCGGTGCCGAGCAGCCACAGGAAGGCGGGGATCCAGACGACCGGCGCGCCGATCGGCAGCACCGAGAGCAGCCCGGCGATCAGGCCCAGCAGCAACGGTCTCGGCACGCCGGAGACGTAGAGGCCGATGGTGGTCAGGATGCCCTGCACGAGTGCGGTCCCGAGGATGCCGTAGACGGTGCCGCGCACGGTGGCGCCGGTCACGGCGACCAGCCGGGCCGCGCGGTCCCCGGCGATGCGGAAGGCGATGCGGTCGAGGTAGACCTTCAACGACTCGCCGGAGGCCCACAGGAAGAACGCGACGAGCAGCGCCATGATGAATTGGAGCAGTCCACCGGCGATGCCGAGGAGGATCTTCAGGCCGCTCTCCGCGACCATGCCGAAATAGGGGCTGAAGAAGCCGACCATCGCGCTGAGGTCGGCCGCCCACTGGTTCCAGTATTCGGTGATGGTGGGGCCGATCACCGGCACGCCGGGCAACCAGGCGGGGGCGCCGGGCAGGCCGGCCTCGAGTGCGGCCTGGATGGAGCGGCGGAGTGCGTTCACGTCGTCGGCGCCGGCGGGGGCCGCGACGGCGATGGGCAGGACGATCAGCACCGTGGTCAGCAGCACCATGACCCCCGCGGCGCCGCGGCTGCCGAGGTGCAGGTGCGCCCGGCACCAGTTGAAGACGGGCCACGTGCTGTAGACGAGGATGAAGCCCCACAGCACCGCCGACAGGAACGGCAGCAGCACGGCGGCGCAGCCCACGGCCAGCCCCACAAGCAGGGCCGCCGCCAGCACCCGTTCCGCCACCCGATCAGAGCCAGACCTCATGGCCCCGGCGGTAACATCCGCCCCGCCATGGCGCAACTGCACAGGCCGATCTAGGGTCCGCGAAACCGAGGAGGGAGCAACCGATGCCACGCCTGTGCGCCAACCTGTCGATGATGTTCAACGAGGTGCCGTTCCTGGACCGCTTCGACGCGGCGGCGAAGGCCGGGTTCGAAGGCGTCGAGTTCCTGTTCCCCTACGACCATCCCGCCGCCGAGATCCGGGCACGGCTGGACGGCGCCGGCCTGCAGCAGGTGCTGTTCAACGCGCCGCCGGGCGACTGGGCGGGCGGCGAGCGGGGGATTGCCAGCCTGCCCGGGCGGCAGCAGGAGTTCCGCGACGGCATGCACCGTGCGCTGGATTACGCGGGCACGCTGGGCAACACGATGGTGCACGTGATGGCCGGCATCCCGCCTGCCGATCTGCGGCCCGGGGTTGCCGCGGCGCTGTACGTGTCGAACCTGGCCTGGGCGGCGGAGCAGGCAGCCCCGCGTGGAATCACGCTGGTGATCGAGCCGATCAACCACCGGGACATGCCGGGGTTCTTCCTCAACACGATGGCGCAGGGCGCCGCGGTGGTGGAGGCGCTGGGCCGTGACCGGGTGGGGCTACAGT
The DNA here is from genome assembly GCA_964244395.1 of uncultured Rhodovarius sp. Lineage (GTDB taxonomy): Bacteria > Pseudomonadota > Alphaproteobacteria > Acetobacterales > Acetobacteraceae > Rhodovarius. The sequence continues at coordinate 1,038 of CAXTJY010000253.1, read as the reverse complement.
TCGACGTGTACCACTGCCAGGTGACCGAGGGCGACGTGACGAAGCGCATGGCGGCGCTGATGCCTGTCATCGCGCACATGCAGATTGCGGACGTGCCGGCGCGGAACGAGCCTGGGACGGGTGAGATCGGCTGGGCGTTCGTGTTCGCCGAGATGGACCGGCTGGGGTATGGCGGCTGGGTCGGGTGCGAGTACCGGCCTGCGGGCGACACGGTTGCGGGGCTGTCGTGGCGGCGCACGTACGGCGTTTGACGATCTTTTCGGGACGGTGGCGCAAGAAAGGGACACGCTTAGTACTTTCTTGACGTTGTAATCACATACAGGAGTGGTGGTTTTTGAGTACAACTGTTGGGGGAATCGCAACAGATGGAACACGGGATGCGCTTTGCCGAGATCGGCCAGCAATTGCGGGCCTACCGCATGGAGAGCGGGTTGCGCGCGGAGGAGATTGCCGCGCGCCTCGGCGTCTCCCGGGCGGCGCTGTACCGCTATGAAAAGGGCGAGGTCATCAAGCTCGACACCGTGAAGCGGTTGGCGGAGCTTCTGAAGGTGTCGCCGTTGTCGTTGCTGGGGATCGGTGTCGAATATTACACGCGGACGGTCGGTTATTTCGAGCGTATCCGGCAGATCGAGGAAAATTCCGACCAGATCCTTCAGGCGTTCGGCGCCGAGTGCTATCTGACGACGTCCGACGCGTTCGATACGGCGCTGGCGGAATCGATGGCCGAGGCCGTGGCCATGGCGGGCGCCGACCGGGCGGCGGCGCAGGTGACGATGGACCAGGTGCTTGCGCTGCTGTCCGCGCGGAAGCGGGCCTTCCAGCAGCGGCGGCCGGGCATCATCGCGCTGCTGTGCGCGACATCGGTCCGGACCTTCCTGGCAAATGGGATCATGGCCGGGCTGCCGGTTTCCGCGGGGCAGCGGGAGCGCAACCGCACGGTGGCGGCGGCGGAGATGGAGCGGATCGCCGGGCTGATGGAAACGGAGCCCATGGGTCTGCAGTTCGGGCTGATGACGGTGGCGGAGCCGAACAGCGGCT
>CAXTJY010000252.1:0-6263 GCA_964244395.1 uncultured Rhodovarius sp. | reverse complement strand
CTTGTGCGGAATGGTCACGTTGGCGCCGCGAAAACCTGCCGCCGCCACGCCGCGCAGCGCCGCCTCGAACTGCTCCGGCGGCACCGGCAGCGGCACATAGGCACCGTCGATGCCATGCCGCTCCAGCCAATGATTGTGCAGTTGCGGGCTGCGAGAATGCCCCGCCGGCCAGCCGAACACGCCCGCCACCCTCGCCTTGCCGGTGATCCTGCCCATGCCGCGCATCAAGCCGGGGCCAGGCCCCGCGTCAACCATAGTCCTTCACCGGTTCGGGCGGCCGCGGCGGCCGCCAGCACAGGACGGCCGCCAGCGGAAGCAGCCAGACGATGCGCGCCTGATAGCGATGATGTGGCCCGGAGAGCGCACCGGTCGCCGCCGCATTCACCGTCAACCCCACCAGCACGAACAGCGCCAGCCGTAGCCTGGGCAGGTCATGCGCATCATGCGCCCGCCACCAACACAGCAGCGTGCCCAGCGCGGCCAGCACCGCGACATAGGGGTGCGGCCAGGTCAGGCCATCGGCGGCCGCCCGCAGTTGGTCGCGCCATTGCAGCCCCGCCTCCAGCCGTGCCGCTTCGGTGGGGCCAAAGACGGAGCGCACGCGGTCGGCCAGGGCCGCGCCCATATCCTCCCGCCCCAGCACGTCCCCCACCCGGGCGGTGAACAACTGCGTCCAGGCATTGCCGATGGCGATCTCCGCCACCTCCAGCGGGTAGGCGCGAATTGCCCGGCCGACGATCTCCGACGCCTCGGCTGCCAGGGAAATCGGCCCGCCAGGCTGCGCGCCATCCTCGCGCGGCGACCAGACAGGGCCTAGCGCCTCCCACAGGAAGGCGTCGGAATCGACCGGCAACCGGTCGATCCAGCCGCACATGTGCCACCCGGCAACGGGGCATTCCGCCTCGATGATCCGCGCCGCCGGCCCGTCCGCCACCAGCCGCGCCAGGGCGAAGACGCTGCCATAGGGCGACACCGCCAGCCGCCCATGCCCCACCCAGTTCGTGCCCAGCAGCACCGCCAGGGCCAAGGCCAACGGCAAGGCGGCGCGAAGCATCGGACCGATCCGCCAGCCCAGCGCCAGGCTGAGCCCCACCAGCCCCGCCGCCAGCGGCAGATGCGACAGATGCGAGGCGATGCACAGCGTGGCCAGCAGCGTCAGCCAGGCGGCCTGCCAGCGGGAGATCGGGGCGAAGGCCAGCAGGTACAGGCACAGCACCAGCGCCGGCGCGAAGATGTCCGGCATCAGGAAGGTGGCGAACCACGGCGCGCTGGTCAGCGCCGCCAGCCCGGCGCAGATCGCCACATGGCGCCGCGCCGTCGCGGCACCCGTGGCCGCGCGCTGCGTCAGCCACAGAAGATGCGACAGGCCAAACAGCACCGCGAGCAGCGGCCCCCACAGTGTCGTTCCCGCATCGAAGAGCCACAGGAAGGGCCCGTACACATAGGGCTTGTCCCAGATCATGAACGGCCCGTCGGTCTGCGCCAGGAAGGCGCCGGTGTCGCTGAACAGGATGGGATAGCCGTTCAGCAGCGCCGGCCAGCCGAGCAGGGCGCCGCCGGCCAGAATGGCGGCCAGGACGGCCCACCGGGCACGGCCCTGGGCCGGCGCGTGGCTGGGCGCAGCCGATGGGCACGCCCCACCCTCCGGCTCACCGGGCAGCGGATCGCGCCCCGCGCATCAGGCGCTGAAACGCAGCGCCGGACCCGCCCGCAACCTGAATGTCGACTGTCCCTAGCCCCACTGGCTGGTGGCCGCCTCGTCCGCGTCCCGCGCCTCCACCCAGCGCTCGGTCCCGTCGGCCATCTCCTCGCGCTTCCAGAACGGCGCCCTGGTCTTCAGCCAATCCATCAGGAAGGCGCAGGCCTCCAGCGCGGCGGCGCGATGCGCGCTGGCCGTCAGCACCAGCACGATGGGCTCGCCCGGCACCAGCCGGCCGACGCGGTGGATGATGGTGCAGCCCGCCAGCGGCCACCGCAGCTCCGCCTCGGCCGCGATGCCGGCCAACGCACGCTCCGTCATGCCAGGGTAGTGCTCCAGCACCAGCGCGGCCACGCCGTCATCGGCGCGGCACACGCCGACGAAGCTGGCGATGCCGCCGAGATCGACGCGGCCGTCACCCAGCGCCGCGCTCTCGGCCGCCAGATCGAACGGCGCCTCCTGCACCGCGATGCGCGCCATCTCAGCCGCCCGTGACGGGCGGGAAGAACGCCACCTCGTCATTCGCCGCCACCGGGGCGTCGGCGCCGGCAAACTCCTGGTTGACCGCGGCGCGGATCTGCTTCGGTAAGGCAAAGGCCGCCGCATGGCCCGGGCTGCGGGCGCTGAGCCACCCCACCAGCGCGGCCACGTCGCCGACCTCCGCCGGCGGGGAGACAACCTCCTCGGCCAGGCCCACCTTCTGGCGGACCCAGGCGAAATACAGGATCTTCATCGCCCCGGCGGCGTGAGGATCTGCTGCGCCGGGCGGCCGGGCTCCTGCAGAATCTGCACGTTGCCGTCGCGCAGCAGCGTGCCGCTCTGACCGCTCGGGCTGATGGTGCTGCCGACATTGCCCTGGCCGCCGGTGATGACGCGGGACGACCCATCAGGCGTGATCAGCGTGCTGCCGGCCAGCGGCGGGCGCGGCTGGCCCAGCGGCGGCGTCACCGAGCCCTGCGGGATCGGCGGCTGGTTCTCCAGCGGCGAATAGGCAGCGCCGCTGCCGCGCGGCTGGCGGCGCGGCCGGTCGGTCACCGGCGGCGGCGCCACCGCCGGATCGGTCATGCCTGGGCGATAGGTGGGGATGCCGCGCAGCGCCTCGTCGGGGTTGGCGAGGGTGGCGCGGGGGCCTTCGGCGGCAGGCCAGACGTTGCCGTCCTCCGGCAGCAAGGGTTCGGCGCCGCCCATGCCACCGCCGGCACGCACCCGTGCCACCGTCACGCCGTCGGCCACGTTCAGCGGCCGCGTGGTACCCCAGGGCGCGCCCAGCCTGCCGCCCAGCGTGGCCATGCTTTCGAAGGCACCGCCCACATAACGGTCCACCGGCGCGCAGGCCGAAAGACCGAGCGCTGCAGCCAGGGAGATCGCCGCCACCAATCGCTTCATGCATGCCCCGTCATCTGTGTTGCCCTGCAACATGCGCCGTCAGGACCTCCGCCTCAAGGCTGGCCTTGCTGGCCGGCAGGGGGCGCCGCCGCCGGGCTGCCTGGCACGCCCGCCACCCTGCCTTGCCGCGGCGCCGCCGCGTGGCGCAACCCGGCCACCCAGTAGTCCCAGCCGGTGACCAGCGTGAGTGCCGCCGCCACCCATAGCATCGCCTCGCCGATCGATGTCACCGGCAAAAAGCCGAGGCCGACGAAGGGCGAACCGCTGTCGCCCGCCAGCAAGGTGCCCAGCGCGCCCATCTGGAAGCCCGTTTTCCATTTGGCAAGGCGGGTCACCGGCATGCCGACGCGCAGCGACGCCAGGTATTCCCGCATGCCGGAAACCAGGATCTCGCGCAGCATGATGATGATGGCGGGCAGCAGCGCCCGGTCGGGCAGCCGGTCGAAACCGACCAGCAGCATCAGCGCGGCGCCGACCAGCAGCTTGTCGGCGATCGGGTCCAGCATCACGCCGAAGCCGGAGGTGATGCCACGGTCGCGCGCGATCTTGCCGTCGAAATAGTCGGTGATGGCGGCGGCGGAGAACACCACGCAGGCCGCCATGTCGCCGGCCGGGTTGCGGAGCGCCACCAGCAGCATCAGCAGCGGGATGGCGGCAATGCGGCTCAGTGTCAGCAGATTGGGGAGGTCGGTCGGCACAGTGGGGTTCTAGGCGCGGTCAGGCGGGATGGAAATGCTCGAAAATGCGCTTCGCCAGCCCCGGCCCCACTCCCGGGCACTGCCCCAGATCGTCCAGCCCCGCCTGCCGCACCCCGCGCGACGAGCCGAAATGGTTCAGCAGCCGCCGCTTCACCGCGCTGCCCACCCCCGGCACGTCATCCAGCTCTGACTTCGTCAGCGCCTTTGACCGCCCGGCGCGGTGGGTGGCGATGGCGAAGCGGTGCGCCTCGTCCCGCAGCCGCTGCAGGTAGTACAGTACCGGGTCGCGCGGCGGCAGTTGGAAGGCCTCGCGGCCGGCCGTATGGAACCACTCGCGGCCGGCATCGCGGTCCACCCCCTTGGCCACGCCGACAAGCGGGATGTCGTCCAGCCCCAGCTCTGCCATCACCTCGCGCGCCACGCCCAGCTGGCCGATGCCGCCGTCGATCAGCACCAGGCCGGGCCAGGCCTCGCCGGCCCGCGCTGGGTCCTCCTTCAAGGCGCGGCCGAAGCGGCGTTCCAGCACCTCGCGCATCATGCCGAAATCGTCGCCGCCCTTGGCCTCGCGGATGCTGAACTTGCGGTAGGCGGACTTGATGAAGCCGGCGGGGCCGGCGCAGATCATCGCGCCATAGGCGTTGGCGCCCTGGATATGGCTGTTGTCATAGACCTCGATGCGCGCCGGCGGCTCCGGCAGGTCGAACAGGGTGGCCACGCCTTCCAGCAACGCCGTCTGCGCCGTGGATTCGGCCAGGCGGCGCTCCAGCGCCTCGCGCGCGTTGGTGGCGGCGTGGTCCACCGCCGACCGCTTGTCGCCACGCTGCGGCAGGTGGAGCTGCACGCGGCGCCCGGCCTTCAACGTCAGCGCCTCTGCGATCAGCGGGCATTCCTCCGGCTCGTGGCTCAGCAGCACCAGCGGCGGCGGCGGCAGATCCTCATAAAGCTGGCCCAGGAAGCTGCCCATCACCTCCTCGGGGGTAATGTCGCTCTTGCTGTGGCTCAGGAAATATGGCCGGTTGCCGTTGTTGCGGCCGCCGCGAAAGAAGAAGACCTGCACACAGCTCTGCCCCGCCGCCATGTGCAGCGCCACCACATCGGCGTCGCCCACGCCCTCCATGTTGATGCGGCTGTTGCCCAGCATGTAGGTCAGGCCACGGATGCGGTCACGCAGGGCCGCGGCGCGCTCGAATTCCAGCCGCTCCGCCGCCGCCTCCATCTCAGTCGCCAGCGCCTTCTGAATCTGCGGCGTCTCGCCGGCGAGGAACTGCTTGGCCTGGTTCACCAGCTCGGCGTAGGCCGGCTGGTCCAGCCGCTCCACGCAGGGCGCCGAGCACCGCTTGATCTGATACAGCAGGCAGGGCCGGTCGCGGGTGTTGAACACCGTGTCGCGGCAGGTCCGCAGCAGGAACACCCGCTGCATGGCGGTGATGGTCTGGTTCACCGCCCAGACGCTGGCGAAGGGGCCGAAATAGGTCGCGCCCTTCTTCTTCTCGCCGCGATGCTTGGCGATCTGCGGGAAGGGATGCTCCTCGCTCAGCATCAGCCAGGGATAGGATTTGTCGTCCCGCAGGACAATGTTGAAGCGCGGCCGCAGCTTCTTGATGAGGTTGCTCTCCAGCAGCAACGCCTCGGCCTCCGACGCCGTGGTGATGACCTCGATGCTGCGGGTCTCGAACACCATCCGCCGCAGCCGCTCCGGCAACCGCGCGGTCAGGGTGTACTGGGTGACGCGCTTACGCAGCGCCCGCGCCTTGCCGACATACAGGGCGTCGCCCTTGCCATCGAGCATGCGGTAGACGCCGGGGCTGAGCGGCATGTGCCGCAACGCGGCGTCGAACACCGCCAGGCCCTGCGGCGGCTCAGGCGTGAATTCGGGCGTCAAGCTGGGCGGCTCACTCTCCATCGCGGTTGATGTGGCCGAGCCGGCGCCGACGCTCAAGAGCGCGGCAAAGCGCCGGGGAGTTCTCCACGAAAAATGTGGATAAGTTTGTGGGCATATGGGTCAGGCAGGCCGGAAATCGGCGGAACTCCGCCGTTCCACGGTGCTTGCCCAAGCCTTAAGCAGCAAAAGTTTTGTCATTGAATTCATTGGATTTTTTTTTAAATCCACTGAACGGCGGCTGAACAATGCATTAAAAGGGGCTTTATCTTTTTGGCGATTCCAGGCAGCCCCTCCGCAGTGGATGAAATAAGGCAGCGGCCGGTCAGGGGTTGCTATATATTTCAACTCCTTGTCCGTTCGATGACGACCCCGACACTTGCGACATCGGCGAAAGCATCCGGCTTTTCGATGGTCACCCGTGCCTGGATCACGCGCGGGTCGCGCAGCGCGGTGGCCGCGATGGTCTCGGCCAGGGTCTCCACCAGCATGACATGGCCGGAGGCCACGGCTGCGCGCGCCACATGCACCACCGCCTGGTAATCCACCACCCGCTCCAGCGCGTCCGGGCCGATGCCGTCCGGCGCGCTCTCGTCATAGA
>CAXTJY010000251.1:5852-6283 GCA_964244395.1 uncultured Rhodovarius sp. | reverse complement strand
TGGCGAACAGCAAAAGCTATTTGATCGGTTGCTGGCGGCGCGCGCGCAATTGGCTGTCGGCGGCGCTGGGCGCGTTCATTGCCGCCTTCGTGCAGGCGCGCGCCTGGTCGTACCACATCATGCCGGCCAAGCTGCTGCTGGGCTGGCTGGCGGCCGTGCTGCTCGCGCATTGGGCGGGGCGGCTGATGGCGCCGGCCCGGGCCGAGCGCGCCGCGGCGCCGGCCGCGGCCATCGCCGCCTTCGGCATCTTCCTGTTTCACCTCGCCGGCAGCGAGGCACCCTACCGCCAGATCACCTGGGAATGGTCGCGCGGCGGCTTGCTGACCGAGCAGTTGCGGCGCGAAGGCTATGGCGAGCGGTTGCTGGTACTGAGCCCTGACGTCTCGCCCATCTACCCCGCGCTGAACTACGTCCGCGCCCAAAGCACGTTG
>CAXTJY010000251.1:0-5842 GCA_964244395.1 uncultured Rhodovarius sp. | reverse complement strand
CGTTGCGCACCATGACGCTGTGGTTGCTGCAAGGCGTGTATCACGAGTGCCCGCGCGATGGCGCCCGCTACCGCGAGCCATGGGACATGTCGCGCACCGAGTTCTTCGTCTATCGCACCGTCGCGGAGGATTTCGCCCGCGCGCCGCCGACCGCGATCCTGGTGTCGGACAATGCCGGCATCGGCTGGTGCGGCAACGCCGATTTCAACCTGATCGCCTATTTCAGCCGCCACCCGCTCTTCGCCGAGGGATTTTCGCATTACCGGTTGGCGGCGGCATTCGAGGGCTATCGCCTCTACAGGCGTGAGGAATGAGGGCGCGACAATGGCCGCACCGTTGCGCGGGACGGGCGATGCAGGCGGTACCGGCGGGGAAAGTAGGGCGAGGGAGAGGCAATGATGGACGACTACCAGGAATTCGTGGGGCGGACTGAAAGCAGGACCGACACCGCCGACGCCCGGCTGATCGAGGGGCTGGCAGCGACGCTGGACATGGAGGCGCCGCCGGGCGACCTGCCGCCGCTGTGGCACTGGATGTTCTTCCAGGATTGGCGCCGGCCCGGCGAGGTAGGGCCGGATGGCCACCCCAAGCGCGGCGGCTTCCTGCCGCCGGTGCATCACCTGCCGCGCCGCATGTGGGCCGGCGGCCGGCTGCAATTCGGCACCGCCGGCATCCGCCTGGGCGACGCCCTGACCAGGCATTCCACCATCAAGGCGGTCAGCCAGAAGTCGGGCGGCTCCGGCGAGCTGGTCTTCGTCACCGTCGGCCATGTGGTGGAGGGGCCGCGTGGCCAGGTGCTGGAGGAAGAGCATGACATCGTCTATCGCGGTGCCGAGGGCGCGGCGGTGAAGGCGGGGCCGGCCGCGACGGTGGACCCGGCGGAAGTGTTGCGGGTGACGCAGCCGGATTCGCTGCTGCTGTTCCGCTACTCGGCGCTGACCGGCAACGGCCACCGCATCCACTACGACATGCCCTACGTGACCGGCGAGGAAGGCTATCCCGGGCTGATCGTGCACGGCCCCTTGCAGGCCACCCTGCTGGCGTCGCATGCCATGGCGGTGGCGCCTGGATCACTGCGGTCCTTCTCCTTCCGCGGCCTGCGGCCAGCCTTTGCCGGGCGGGCGCTGTCGCTGCATGCGGTGGTGGAGGGCAGGACGGTCTCGCTCGAAAGCCGTGACGCGGAGGGCGCCAGCTGCATGAAGGCGCAGGCCGTGCTGGGGTGAGGCGGCCGGCTGTTTTTCCATTGGCAAGGGCGCGGGGACGGCCCATTTTCCCGCGATGCCCGGAGACACCCTTTACGACACCGATTTCTACGCTTGGTCGCAGCAGCAGGCGGGAGTGCTGCGCGCGATGGCGCGTGACGCGGCGGGATTGCCGAACGCGCTGGACATCGCGAATGTCGCCGAGGAGATCGAGGGGGTGGGTAATAGCCAGCTGAGCGCCATGGTGAGCCGTGTTCGGCTGATTCTGATCCATCTGATCAAATGCGTGTCGCAGCCAGGCTCGGATGCCATCCTCCACTGGCAGACCGAAATGGGCGGCTGGCATGACGATCTGCTGGAAGACCTGACCAGCGCGATGCAGGCCAGGATCGATTTGGATAAGACGTGGCGCCGTGCGATGAAGCAGGCTGAGCTGGCGCTGCGGGAGCATGGTGTGTCACTGGCCTCAGGCTTGCCGGCGACCTGCCCCATCGCCTTGGCCGACCTGTTGCACGACGATCTGGATTTCGATGCCCTCACCACCGCCATCGACGCCGCCCGCAACTAACCCGCCGCCAGCTTCTCCGCCGCGTCCTCCCGCCCGAACAGCCGCAACAACAGCCGCGCCGCCTCGCCGCGCTCCGCCGTCAGGCCCGGGTCGCGGTTCAGCAGCACCTCCGCATCCGCATGCGCCAGTTCCACCAGCCTGTTCTGCGCCTGGCCGTCTTCCAGCGGCAGGCGTGCCATCTCGTGCCCGGATTGGCGGGTGCCCAGTGCCTCCCCCGCCCCGCGCAGGCGGAAATCCTCGTCGGCGATGACGAAGCCATCCTCGGTGTCACGCAGGATGGCCAAGCGGTCGCGCGCCACTTTCCCCGCCGACTCGTCGAACAGCAGCATGCAGTAGCTCTGCGCCTCGCCACGGCCCACCCGGCCGCGCAGTTGGTGCAGCTGGGCCAGGCCGAATCGCTCCGCGTGTTCGATCACCATGACCGTGGCCTCCGGCACATCCACCCCCACCTCGATGACGGTCGTGGCGACCAGCAGGCGGGCGTCGCCGGCGGCGAAGCGGTGCAACGCGGCTTCCCGCACCGCCACGTCCAGCCGGCCATGCGCCAGGGCGACGACACCCCCGAACTGCTCTCGCAACTCGGCGAAACGTGTCTCGGCGGCGGCCACCTCCAAAGTCTCACTTTCAGCGACATGCGGGCATACCCAGTAGATGCGGGCGCCGGCGGCGATGGCGCGACCGCAGGCGGCGATGACCTCCTCTAAATTTGACAGGCCGTGCACGCTGGTGGCGATGGGCTGCCGGCCGGCAGGTTTCCCGGTCAGCCGGCTGGTTTCCATCTCGCCCCAATGGGTCAGCAGCAGGGTGCGTGGGATGGGTGTGGCGGTCATCACCAGCAGGTCGGTGGCGGTGCCCTTCCCCGCCAGGGTCAGGCGCTGCTCGACGCCGAAGCGGTGCTGCTCGTCCACCACAGCCAGGCCCAGGTCGCGGAACACCACGCCGTCCTGGAACAGCGCGTGGGTGCCCACGGCGATGTCGATGCTGCCATCCGCCAGGCCGGCGAGGGTGTGGCGGCGCTCCGCCGGCTTCAGGCTGCCCGACAGCAACGCTACCCGCACCCCGGCAGGGACGCACAGCCGGTCCAGCGTGCGCAGGTGCTGCCGTGCCAGCAGCTCCGTCGGCACCATCAGCGCGGCCTGAGTGCCGGCCTCAACGGCGCGCAGCATGGCCAACAGGGCCACCAGCGTCTTGCCGCTGCCGACATCGCCTTGCAGCAGGCGCAACATGCGGCGCGGTGCGGCCAGGTCGGCGTCGATGTCGGCCAGGGCGGCGGTCTGGCTGGGCGTGGGCGCATGGCTGAACGCGGCCAGCGCCGCCGCGCGCTTGCGGCCATCGCCCAGTAGCGCGCGGCCGGGCTTGGCGCGCTCCCGCCGCCGCGCCAGCGCCATGGCGATCTGCCCGGCCAACTGCTCGTCATAGGCGATGCGGGCACGAGCGACCGCGTCGGCCCCGGCATGGGCGGCGCGCAGGGCGGCGGCGAAGGAGGGCCAGCCTTCCCGGCGGAGCAGCGCCGGGTCGGCCCATTCCGGCAATTCCGGCAACAGCATCAGGGCACCGGCCATGGCAGCGGCGATGTGATGCGGCTTCAGCCCCTCGGTCATCGGGTACACCGCCTGGCGTTCCGGCAGGTCGGCGGCGTCGCGCGCCACCTGCGGGCTCATCATCGACCAGTCCTCGCCTTCCGGCCGCAGCCTTCCCGCGACGAAGCGGGGCTCGCCGCGCGGCAGCTTGCCCTCGATCCAGGGCAGGTGCGCCTGCATGAAGCGCAGCACCACGCGCGCGGTCCGAACCTCGACATAGCGGGCGCCCTTGGCGGAGCGGGCGGCGCGATGGCTCTCCGCTACCAGCTTCAGCACCACGTCACGGTCCGGCGGCGCATCCTCCGGGCGATCGACGTACACCCGCTCGGCGAAGCGCTCAGGCAGGTGCAGCAGAAGGTCCAGCACGCGCTTGCCGTTGATGGCCTGCTCCAGCCTGGCCGCCAGGGTAGGCCCCACGCCGCGCAGAGTGGAAAGCGGCGCTTCAAGCGGGCTGATCGGGCTGACAGGGGGGCGCACGGGCGCCTATATGCCACGCGATGACCGAAACCGAACTGTCCCCCAGGCGTCGCCGCCTGATCTTCCGCGCGCATCACCGCGGCACCAAGGAGGCCGATTTGATGGTCGGCCGCTTCGTCACCCGCCATATCGCCGTCTTCAGCGAGGCGGAGCTGGATGCGCTGGAGGCGGTGCTGGACTTTCAGGACCCCGACCTGACGGATTGGCTGACGGGCCGGCTGCCCATCCCGGACAGCCATGCCTCGCCGATGCTGGCCCGCATGGCCGGCGAATGCGCCGCATCCGGCGCCGGGATGCCCGGCTGATGCCGACGCGGCCGGGGGATCACGGCATTCTGACCTTGTACGGCGCGCCCGAGGGCGTCGACGCCACCCTGCTGCGCGCGCGCCGCGCCGAGGCGGCCGGCCCCGTGCTGCATGTGACCCGCGATGATGCCCGCATGGCGCGGCTGGAGGAGGCACTGGCCTTCTTCATGCCTGAAGCCGAGGTGCTTCGCTTCCCGGCCTGGGACTGCCTGCCCTACGACCGGGTGTCGCCGAACCCGGAAATCGTCTCCGAGCGCGTCTCCACCTTGGCGATGCTGGCGGAAAAGCCGACGCGGCCGCGGATCGTGCTGACCACCGTGAATGCCCTGGTGCAGAAGGTACCGCCGCGCGGGGTGTTCTCGGGCAGTACGTTGCCCTTGCGAAAGGGCGGCCGGGTGGCGGCGGAGGCGATCACCGCCTTCCTGGAAGCCAACGGCTACAACCGCGCCGACACCGTCATGGAATACGGTGAGTACGCGGTGCGCGGCGGCATCATCGACCTGTTCCCTGCTGGCGAGCCGGAGCCCATCCGCATCGACATGTTCGGCGACGAGATCGACGGTATGCGTCGCTTCGACCCCGGCACGCAGCGTTCCGCGACCACCGTGGAATCCTTCACCCTCCGCCCGGTGGGCGAGGTGTTCCTGGACCGCGCGGGCATCGAGCGCTTTCGCGCCGGCTACCGGGAACTGTTCGGCGCGGCGGCGGCGGATGACCCGCTTTATGTCTCGATTTCGGCCGGGCGGCGCCACCCTGGGATGGAGCACTGGGCCGGCCTGTTTCATGAGCACATGGAGACCTTGCTCGACCATCTGGGCCCCGGCGCCATGGTCAGCCTGGACCATCAGGGGGGGGACGTGCTGACCGCGCGGCTGGAAATGATCGCCGACCATTACGAGGCCCGCCGCGTGCCCGCGCGGATCGCGGATGGCGAGGTGCCCTATCGCCCCGCCCCCCCTGCCCGGCTGTATCTCGACCGCGCCGGCTGGGACGACATGCTGGAGGACACCCAGCTCGCCATCCTCTCCCCCTTCAACATGCCGGACGGCGCTGCCGGCGTGGATGCCGGCGGCCGTCAGGGCCGATTGTTCATGGACGTGCGCCAGGCCGGCGAGAACGTCTTCCGCGCCTACGCCGCGCATGCCGAGACCCAGGCCTCGCGCGGCCGGCGCAACGTCATCGCGGCCTGGACGCGCGGCTCGGCCGAGCGGCTGCGCCACATGCTGACGGAGAACCGCGTGCCGGCCGAGGCGGTGGCCGATGCCTACGCCCTGCACCGGCTGGATGCCGGGGTGGTGGCGGTGGCGGTGTTGCCCCTGGAACGCGGCTTCATCAACGACAACCTGGCGGTCTGTGCCGAGCAGGATCTGCTGGGCGAGCGCATCTCCCGCCCGCCGCGCCGCAAGAAGCGTGCAGACCAGTTCATCGCCGACGCCACCGGCATCGAGGTCGGCGACCTGCTGGTGCATCAGGAACACGGCATCGGGCGGTATGACGGGCTGATCACCGTCACCGTCACCGGCGCGCCGCATGACTGCCTGAAGATGCTGTATTCCGGCGACGACAAGCTGTTCGTGCCGGTGGAGAACATCGAGGTGCTGTCCCGCTTCGGCAGCGAGGGCGGCGTGGCGCTCGACAAGCTGGGCGGCGTGGCCTGGCAGAACCGCAAGGCGAAGGCTAAGCAGAAGATCGCCGACATGGCCGGCCAGC
>CAXTJY010000250.1:4907-6298 GCA_964244395.1 uncultured Rhodovarius sp. | reverse complement strand
GGCCGCGCACGGCGCGCAGGCAGACATGGGTGCCGGCCAGCGCCGTCACCGTCCAGGGGAAGCACCAGCCGTTGCAGTGGAACATCGGCAGCGTCCACAGATAGGCGGGGTGGCGCTGCATGTCGCCGGCCAGCACGTTGCCGATGGCGGCGAGGTGGGCGCCGCGGTGGTGGTACACCACGCCCTTCGGCCGGCCGGTGGTGCCGGAGGTGTAGTTGAGCGCGATGGCGTCCCATTCATCGGCGGGCATCGGCCAGGCGAAGCCGGCGTCGCCCTCATCAAGCAGCGCTTCATAATCCTGGCCGGCGCCGCCGTCGAAGGAGACGGTGCGGTCGTTCACCTCGACGATCGTCGGGCGGTTCACACACAACCCCAGCGCGGCATCCAACAGCGGCATGAACTCGCGGTCCACGATGACCAGCTTCGCCTCGCCGTGCTCCAGGATGTAGCCGATGGTGGTGGCGTCCAGCCGGAAGTTGATGGCGTTCAGCACGCAGCCCGCCATCGGCACGCCGTAATGGCATTCCAGCATCTCAGGAATATTGGGCAGCAGCACGGCCACGGTATCGCCCTGCCCCAGCCCGCGCCGGGTCAGCGCGCTGGCCAGCTTCACGCAGCGGTCGCGCAGCGTGGCGTAGTCGCGCCGGATGTCGCCATGCACCACCGCCAGGCGGGTGGGATGCACGGCGGCGGCCCGCTCCAGGAACAGCAGCGGCGTCAGCGGCTGGTGGTTGGCCGGGCCGCGCTCCAGGCCCTGATCGAAAATGCCCATGCCCTCAGCGGTCCTGCCAGTGCGGGTGGCGCTTTTCCAGGAAGGCGCCGATGCCCTCGCGCGCGTCCTCCGCCATCATGTTCTCCACCATGACCTGCGCCGCGGCGGCATAGGCCTCGGGCAGCGAGCAGCCGGCCTGGCGGTTGAAGCCGGCCTTGCCCATGCGGATGGTGAGCGTGGAGCGGGCGGCGATGCCGTCCGCGATCTCCAGCGCCGTGGCCCGGGCACCGTCGGAAATGCGGTTGATCAGCCCGATCGACCGCGCCTCCAACGCGCCCACCATGCGGCCGGTCAGCAGCATATCCATGGCCGCCTTGCGCGGCACGGCGCGGGAGAGGGCGACGGCGGGGGTCGAGCAAAACAGGCCAATATCCACGCCTGGGGTGCAAAACTTCGCCGCCGGCGTCGCCACCGCCATGTCGCAGCTCGCAACCAGCTGGCAGCCGGCGGCGGTGGCTACGCCCTCGACCACGGCGATGACGGGCTGCGGCAGGTTGACCACCGCCTGCATCACCCGGGCGCACGCCGCCATCGCCTGGCTGTAGAAGGCCAGGCCGGCATCGGCATCGGCGCGGTGCGCTGCCATCTCCTTCAAATCGTGGCCGGCCGAGAAGACGGG
>CAXTJY010000250.1:0-4897 GCA_964244395.1 uncultured Rhodovarius sp. | reverse complement strand
GGCGATCTCAGCCAGCGCGGCCTCCAGCGCTGCAAGCATGTCCAGGCTCAGCGCATTGCGGGCGCGGGGGCGGTTCAGCACCAGCCATTCGACGCCGGTGGCGGTGCGGCTGCGGCCCAGCGGCGCGTCCTGCGGCGTGAACGCGTTCATGCGTGCTTCCTCGGTCCATTCGCCTGAAAATGGCCTGCGCCCGGCGCGGCGACAAGCGGGCGTGCGGGGCGGCGACTTCAGCCGGGCGACGCCCAGGGGTCGTAGGTGCCGATGTTCCATAAGTGGCCCTCGGGGTCGCGGCAGGAGAAGCCGCGGCCGCCGTAATCCTCGTCCTTGATCGGCATGACCACCTCAGCCCCGGCGGCGATGGCGGCGGCCAGCACCGCGTCGGCGTCGGCGACCACGATATAGGGGCTTTGCGTGGTGCCGCCGAGCGCGGCCGGGGTGGATTGCAGCGCGCCGAACGCATCGCCGCTTGCGGATCCCAGCATGATCATGCCGCTGCCCAAGGTAAGTTGGGCGTGCGCGATGCCGCCATTGCCATCCTCATGCACCGCCTGGCGGGTGAAGCCGAAGGCGGCGCACAACCATTCGATCATGCCGGGCGCATCATGATAGCGCAGGCAAGGGATGATGGTGGAGCCGCTCACGGCCAGCGCGTCCCGCCAACGAAGGCGCAGCCGCTCACGACCGGTGCATCCCGCCGGCATCCACATCCAGCACCGTGCCGTTGATCGACGCGCCGCGCGGGCTGGCGCCGAACACCGCCAGCTCGGCGATCTCGCGCGGCTCGATGGGGCGGCCCAGCGGCAGGCCGGTCAGCGTTTCGCGCCAGCGCTCCGGGTCACCCAGCTTTTGTCCCGCATTGAACCGGGCCTGGGTTTCCATCCGCCCGGTGGCGGTCACGGCCGGGTTGATGCCGAACACCCGCACCCCCTGTGCCTGGGTGGCGCCGCCCAGCGCGTGGGTGAAGCTGATCAGCGCCGCATTGCCCGCCGCGCCGGCCAGGTACCCTGCCTTGGGCGAGCGGCCGGCCATGCCGATGATATTGACGATCACGCCGGATTTCCGCTCCAGCATTGCCGGCAGGAAAAGCTGGCACAAATGAATGTAGCCGAACACCTTGAGGTCCCAGGCCTGCTTCCAGCGCTCGATGCTGATGTCGGCGAGGCCGCCCGAGGGGATGGCGCCGGCGTTGTTGACCAGGATGTCGGCATCCGGTGCCAGGGCGTGCAGCGCGATACGGTCGGCGTCGCTGGACAGGTCGGCGGCCAGGGTGCGGATGCCGACCTGGAAGCGGGCCCGCAGGCCGGCCGCCGCTGCGTCCAGCACCGCCGCGTCGCGGGCCGCCAGCACCACGTCGCAGCCCTCGGCCGCGAAGGCCTCGGCGCACGCCAGGCCGATGCCCTTCGAGCCGCCGGTGATGACGACGGTTCGCCCGCTGAGTTCCATGTCCATGGTCGTTGCTCCCTAAGGCAGTCAGCGTATCGAAGAGGCCGGCACGGCAACACCCCTCGCCGCGCCGGCTTCCATCGCACTCGCCACGCCGGCGACCGCGAAGCCCCCATCGCGCAGCGCCAGTAGCAGCGGCGCGCCGGAGGCACCGCGGGTGGCCGCGCAGCCATGCGCCAGCAGCGGCAGGCCGGCGCCGTCGCGCGCCGGGCCCAGCGCGGTGCAGGCGGTATCGGCCAGGAGCACCTCCGGCCGGTCCTGCTGATAGCCGCCAAGCAGCAAGCCGGCGCCGGCTGGCAATTCGGCCCGCCAAAGCGGCAGCATGGGGCCGGCGATTCGGGTGGCGAGGCGCAGCACCGCCCAGTCGGCGCCGATCGGCGCGCGCCGCACGGGGTCCCACCCTGCGCCCAGCTGGAACGACGCCACGCGCGCATGGGCGGTGTACTCGCCGCGCGAAAAACCCTGCAGGAAATGGATGGAGGCCGGCTGCAGCGGGCGCCGGGTGAAGCGACTGATGAGGCAATGCGCGGCCGTCAGCACCTGGTCGGGCGCAATCAGCACGCCGGTGCAGCGATCCCCCAGCTCGGTCTGCACCCGGCCCAGCGCGGACCAGGGCATGGCGCGGCCGTCCACCGCGACGCGGCGGTCGGTGCCGCCCAGGCCGGGGAGGGTGCTGCGGGGGATGATCGGCTCCTGCGCGGTCGCGGCGCCCGCCAGCAGCGCGAGGGCTGCGATCAGGCGCACGGCATGGTCTCCACGAATTCCGGCACCAGCAGGGTGGCGGGACCGTGCCGGCATTCGCCGAAGGCGCGGAACGCGATCAGCCGCACAGCATCTCCTCCCCGAATCCGGGCACCAGCCGGGGAGTAGGACCTTGGCGGCGGTCGCATAAGGCGCGGAACGCGATCAGCCGCACAGGGTCTCCTCCACGAATTCGGGCACCAGCCGGGTGGCGAGACCTTGCCGGCTTTCGGTGAAGCGGCCGCCGGTAGCCTCCAGGTTCAGTTCCAAGGCGCGTGCGCCGCGGCGGAGCGCGTTCACCAGGCCGGCCGCGGGATAGACGGTGCCGGAGGTGCCGATGGCGACGAAGACATCGGCCTGTTCGACCGCGGCCATGATGCGATCCATGTGCATCGGCATTTCGCCGAACCAGACGATGTCGGGCCGTAACGCTGCCACGCCGCAGGCCGGACAAGGCGTGCCGCGCGACATGGCGCCGTGCCAATCGGCCACCGCCTCGCAGGCCGTGCAGCGCGCCTGCTTCAGCGCGCCGTGCATCTGCAGCATGCGGCGGCTGCCGGCGCGGGCGTGCAGATCGTCGACGTTCTGCGTCACCAGCAACAGGTCGCCCGGCCATTCGCGGTCCAGTCGCGCCAAAGCAAGGTGCGCAGCGTTGGGCTCGACCTCGGCCAGCTGCGCGCGGCGGGCGTCGTACCAGGCCAGCACCGTGTCGGGGTCACGCGCGAAGGCCTCGGGGGTGGCGAGGTCCTGCGGGCGGAACTTCGCCCACAACCCGTCGGCGTCGCGAAAGGTCACCAGGCCGGATTCGGCCGAGATGCCGGCACCGGTCAGGATGACGATGTTCATTGCGGCAGGCCCTGACCACGGCCAGACCACCCGCCGCAATCCATGCGCTGCACTGCCGA
Organism: uncultured Rhodovarius sp.; assembly: GCA_964244395.1. GTDB lineage: Bacteria > Pseudomonadota > Alphaproteobacteria > Acetobacterales > Acetobacteraceae > Rhodovarius. The sequence goes on along the minus strand of CAXTJY010000250.1, from coordinate 1,808 downwards.
AAGCCGCACGGCAGGCCGATCAGCGGGCCGGCGTGCGAGCGCCCGCCGGCTGCACCGCCAGGTCGACCGTCACCGTCCCCGCGCGCTCGAACACCAGGGTGATCGGCACCTGCTCGCCCACCGCCAGGGGGCGGGTCAGGCCGATCAGCATGATGTGCAGACCGCCAGGCGCCAGCGTCACCGCGCCGCCGGCGGGTACCGCAATGGCGTCTAACGCGCGCATTCGCATGATGTCGCCGTCGCGGATCATGGTGTGCAGTTCGGTCCGTCCCGCGGCGGGGGTGCTGGCGGACAGCAGGCGGTCGGCCGCACCCGCGTTGCGGATGGTGATGAAGCCGGCGCCCTGCCCGCCTTGGCCGGCGGCGCGGGTCCAGGGGGTTTCGATGGTGATGGGCGTCTGCGCCCGGGCCAGCGCGGGGATCAGCCCGGCGGCGAGGATGAGGCGGCGGTTCATAGTGTGGGATCCTTGGTGATTGGCGCGCCGCGGCAAGGGCTCATGGTGCGATGCCCTTGCCCAGGCTGCGCGCCTCGATGCCGGCGGCGAAGCGGGCCAGGCGCACCGCCTCACGCGCCGCCACCGCCGGGTCACCATTGATGCAGGCGTGGCGGGCCTGGTCGAGCCGGGCCTGCATCTGGGCAGGCTCGTCGTTCCGGGCGGCGGGCAGGGCGGCCTGGACGATTTCTGCCGCTGCGTCGTTGCCGGCGGTGCAGATCTCGCTCATCGCCCGGTCCATCTCATCCGGGTCGCAGGCGCTGGCGCCGAGCGGCAGCAGGGCGAGCGCGATGTACAGCGCGCGCATCAGCGTCCACCGAGGCGCAGCGTGGGCGCGGGGCTGCGCGGGCGGGTGCCCTCGGCGGGCAGTTCCACCCAATCGTGCCTGGCGCCGCCCTCGCAGCGCTGCACCACGGGGAAGGCCAGGCTGCCGGCGCGGTCGGGGGTGCGGATCAGCATGACGAACTCCTCATAATGGGCGTCGGGCAGCGTGCCGCCGGACCAGGAGATGGCGGCCGGCGCCTGGCGAACAAGGCCGTGCTCGGTGGGGATGGGGCGCTCGATGGCGCGCATCTCCACCGCGATGGTCCAGCCCGTCTTGGGCATGGGCCGGGCGATGACCACGCCTTCGGGCAGCGTCACCTCGATGGCGGTAGTCGCCGCGCCCCCGCAGCCATGCGGTACCTGGAAGGCGATGCGGGTGTAGGCGTTGGCGGGTGCCTCGGCCGGCGCGAGGGCGACATGGGCGGCGGCCGGCAGGGCCAGCGTAGCCAGGGCCAGAACGTATCGCATCAGAACCTCACCTGCAGGCCGGCGAAGACCGCCCGGCCGAAGCCCGCCTCGAACAGCGCCGAATTCGGCGCCGCCCGCGTCGCCACCGACGCGGAGGAGATGTAGCGCGTATTGCCCAGGTTTCGCGCATCGAAGAAGGCGCTGACCCGACCGATATCCACCCCGCCGCGAATGCCGAACAGATTGTAGGGGTTGGTGCGCGTGGTGTTGGCGTTGTCCACGAAGAAGCCCTGCGGCACCGTCTCGAAATTCGGCGCGACCCAGGCGCCGGAGGGGTGACGGTAGCGCAGCTCGGTGCGCATCACGTGGCGCGGCGCGCCAGGGAGCTGGTTGTTGCGGTAGGTCGGGTCGCCGTCGAAGGTGAAGTCGTTGAATGTCCAGGCGGCGCGGGCGGTCAGCGCATCGCCGGCCACCACGCTGTTCTCCGCCAGCCGGACCGAGAGCGCCGTTTCCACGCCCTGGTGGACGGTCCGCCCCACATTCTGCGCCAGGCTGGTGCCGGAGATCGGGCCGGCCAGCAGCT
>CAXTJY010000249.1:4168-6300 GCA_964244395.1 uncultured Rhodovarius sp. | reverse complement strand
CCCCAGGCCGCGGCGCCGGTGCGCCCCAGCTCCGCCACCCGCGCGCCGCGCAGTCCCCGGCCGGGGCCGAGCAGGCTGATGGCCTCCAACAGGTTGGTTTTGCCCGCGCCATTCGGGCCGGTGAGCACGACCATGCCGGCACTGGTATCCAAGGTGGCATCGGCATAGCTGCGGAAGTCGGTGAGGGTGAGGCGGTGGAGGCGGAGGGTCATGGGCCTTCGGTGAAGAAGGCGTCGATGTCACGGCTGAAGTGGAGGATGTTGATGACGGTCAGCGTGGCAGCCCGGTAGCCAAAGAAGATGAGGTAGCGTCCGACCACGAAACTCCGCAACTCTGGAAGCAATTCTGGCCGAGGTCGACCCAGCGTCCCAGGCAACTTGGCAAGGCGTTCGCATTGAGCAAGAAGGTTGTCGGCAACGCGTGCCCCCGTCTCGGGGCGCCCGCTGGCCTCAGTCACGAAATCGGCGACAGCATCCAGAGACCGCCGGGCGGCGGGCTGCAGGATCAAACGGCGCAAGTCAGCCCGCCTTGGCGCGCAGTTCGTCCGCCCTGGCCCATATGGGGGCTCTGACTTCTTCGGCGCTGTGCTCACCGCCTTCCGCCTCGGATGCCATAATGGTCGCTCGCAACTCCTCCAGCTTCGCCTGCCGCCGCTCCATCAATTCCAGGCTGGCCTCCAATACCTCGCGTTCGGAAGCAAAATGACCAGCTTCCACCTGCCCCGCAACGAACTCTCCCCAATGGCTCGAAATTGCTACTGTCATCCCCGCACCTTACCTCAAACCCGCATCGGCATCAGCACATAAAGCGCCTCCGGCCGGGCCGCATCCATCACCACCGTCGGCGCGCTGCCGTCGCTGAACCGGAACTCCACTTTGTCGCCAATCTGCTCGGTGATATCGGCCAGGTACCGCGCCTGGAAGCCGATTTCCAACGGGCCGGAAGCATACTCCACATTGCCCTCGTCCAGCTCTTCCTGCGCCTGCCCCTGCTCCGCGCTGCTCGCCTCCAGGCGGAGGTGATTCCGGTCCAGCGACAACTTTACCGGCCGCGACTTCTCATTGGAAATGGCCGCCACCCGCGCCACCGCCTCGGCGAATTCCTTCTTGTCCACCTTCAGGATCTTGTCGTTGCCGCGCGGAATCACCCGCTCGTAATCCGGGAAGGTGCCGTCGATCAGCTTCGATGTCAGGATAATGGTGCCGATGCGGAACTGCACCTTGGTCTCCGACAGGCGAATCTCGATCTCGTCCGACGTGTCCTCGGCCAGCTTGCGCAGCTCGCCCACCGTCTTGCGGGGCACGATCACCCCGGCCATGCCGGCGGCGCCCTCCGGCATCGGCTCCTCCACCCGGGCCAGCCGGTGGCCATCGGTGGCAGCCGCGCGCAGCACCTGGGCGCCGTCGCTCTCGGCGACGTGCAGGTAGATGCCGTTCAAATAGTACCGGGTCTCCTCGGTCGAGATCGCGAACTTCGTCCGGTCGATCAGCCCGCGCAGCACATTGGCCGGCAGGGCGAACCGCACCGGCAACTTGCCTTCCGTCATCGAAGGGAAATCCTCCACCGGCAGCGCCAGGATGGAGGTCGAGAACCGGCCCGCCCGCAGCGCCAGCGGCGCATCGCCGCCCGGGTGGTCCAGCTCGATCTTGGCGTTCTCCGGCAGCTTGCGCACGATGTCGAACAGCGTGGCGGCCGGCGCCGTGCCGCGGCCCGGCCGCATCACCGTCACCCCCGCCACCTCCTCGACGATGGCGATCTCCATGTCGGTGGCGGTCAGGGTCAGCGAGCCGTCCTTCGCGTCCAGCAGCACATTGGCCAGGATGGGGATGGTGTTGCGGCGCTCCACCACCGACTGCACATGGGCCAGCGCCTTCAGCAGGATGGAGCGGTCAACGGTGAACTTCATGGCCTCGGCCCCCTGGTCGTCATGGCCCGGCGGGCCTGGTCTGCGGCGTGGATGCGCCGAATCGCGCGGCATACCCCGGGCGAGCAGTGGTATCAGCCCCGCGCGCCGGGGCAAAGGGCGCGACGATGCCCGCATCGCGCGGAGGCGCAACGACGCCTCGCAGCACGCGGGGTTGCGCCGCGAGGCGGCCTCAGGCCCCATGCGCCATGCGCGTCAGCCTGCCGAT
>CAXTJY010000249.1:0-4158 GCA_964244395.1 uncultured Rhodovarius sp. | reverse complement strand
GATGTACAACCTGCCCGCCATGCAGCCGGCCAACTCCGCCTTCTGGGCCGCCATCCGACAGGAGCTGGGGCTTGCCGACGCGCCGGCCCAGCCCGACTTCACCCGCCCGCCGGTGCCCGCCGCCGTCGAGGCCGACACCCTCTTCACCCAGGTCTGCGGCTACCCGTTGCAGACGATCTTCCGTGGCCAGGCCCGGCTGCTCGGCATCCCCACCTATGCGCTGCCGCACTGCGGGCCGCTGAGCCATGCCGGGGTGTTCGTGGTGCGGAACGACTCACGCTTTCAAACCCTGCAAGACCTGCGCGGCAGCCACTTCGTCTTCAACTCCGTCGATTCCAACTCCGGCATGAACCTGCCGCGCCGCGCACTGGCCGACATCGCCGGCGGCAGGCCCTTCTTCGCCCGCTGCGACGAGACCGGCAGCCAGCCCGCCAACCTGGAGCGCGTCGCCGCCGGCGAGGCCGACGCCACCTGCGTGGATTGCGTGACTTACGCCTTCAACATCGAGCACAAGCCCCATCTGCGCGGGCTGCGTGTGCTGGCCGAAACCCCGCCCAGCCCCGCCATCCCCTTCGTGACCGCGGCCGGCACGCCGGAGCCGCTGTTCCAGGCGTTGCGGGCGGCGCTGTTGCGGGTGGGCCAGGCCCCCGAACACGCCGGCGCCCGCACCGGCCTGCACATCGCCGCCATCTCGGCGCCGGAGAGTACCGACTACACGGTGCAGCTGCGCTATGAGGCCGAGGCCGCCGCGCTGTGCTATCCGGTGCTGGCCTGAGGGATTGCCCCTCAAGCAGGACTGTCGCGGGCGTCTCCATGACAGGCCGATCACCACTTCGCCCTGACACGGCACCACGCGCGGAGGCCCGCACTTCGCTGCATCCCGATCACGCGCGCAGGCTTCGGAAGAAGCGGAGGCCGTAGCGCGCCGCTATCCGAGGCCGGCCCGAACGATTTCCCCCTCGCGCAGGATCGACGCCCCGCTGCGGCTCCATCGTCACCGCCCTCGGCGTCGAGCTGAACCAGCGCCTCGCGTACCGGAATGCGGCTGATGCCGAACTCGCCCACCGCATGTCCTGCTGCAGCTTCATGCCGGTGGCGTAGCTGCCATCGAGGATGCGGCGGCGGATCGCCTCCACCACCGCTACGGTGATCGTCTTGTGCCCCTCTCCCGGGGTCGAGCTTCGTCTTATCGGCGCAGTTCCGGCAGCGGCGGCGCCACCCCCTCGGGCAGCGCCACGCGGGCGGTGTTCAGGGTCATCGCCACCGTGACGTAGTAGCCGCTGACGGCGATCAGATCGATCACGCCCCGCTCACCGAAACGGCGGCGGGCAGCATCGAAGCTGGCATCGGAGACGCCCCGGTCACGGTGCATCTCGGTGCAGAAATCATAGACGATGCGCTGGTCGTCATCCATGCCTTCCGGGCGGCGGCCGGCCGCCAGGTCGGCGGCGACGGAGGCCGGCAGCCCCGCGGCCAGCGCCAGCCGGTGATGCGCAAACCACTCATATTGCGATGTCCATTCCCGGGCGGTGATCAGGATGGCGAATTCGTTGAGCGCGGTGGGGATCGAAGTGCGGAAGCGCAGCTGCGAGCCCAGCTGCTGCAACAGGTCGCCCACCGCCGGGCTGCGCAGCCAGGGGTTGAAGGGCCCGCCGATGGAATTGTCGCGCCCCGGCACGGCAGCGCGCGGGCCGCCCTGGATGGCGGCGGCGAGCGCCCGCTGTTCCGGCGTCATCTGCTCCGGCGGAATGTTCGGGAAGCGGTTCTGGGCCAGGGCCGGCGTGGCGATGGCGGCCGCCAACGCCGTGGCGAGCAACAGCTTGCGCATGGAAGTCCTCCCTCTTTGAGGTGAGCCTGCGCCACGCCCGGTGCAGGGGCAAGGCCCGGGCCGGGGGAGGTTCGGGGCCTGAAACGGCCGGCTGGCAAAGGCGACACTGCGCGCACGCGTCGCGCCGGTGCGGCGATCCTCCGGCTCGCAATCCTACTCCAGCAGCTCCGGCACCACCCACAGCGGCGCCTCGCCGCGCTCCATCCGCTGCACGTTGTCGAAGGCGTTGCGCAGGCGGGAGATGTTGCTCTCCTGCGTCGGGCCCGCCATGTGTGCGGTCAGCACCACGTTGTCGAGGCCGAAGAGCGGGTTGTCCGCCGGCGGGGGCTCCTGGTCGAACACGTCCAGCCCGGCGCCGGCGAAGGCGCCCGTGCTCAACGCCGCATGCAGCGTCACCTCGTCGATCACCGGTCCGCGGCTGGTGTTGATGAGGATGGCCGAGGGCTGCAGCAGCGCCAGTTCGCGCGCGCCCAGCATATGGCGGGTGCGATCGTTCAGCGGCACATGCAGCGAGACCACATCGGATGTGCGCAGCAGCTCCCGAAACAGGCGGAAGCGCACGTTCAGCAAATCCTCCTGGTCCTCCGGCAGCCGGGAGATGTCATAATAATGCACCGGCATGCCGAAGGCCTGCGCCAGCCGGGCCACCTTCTTGCCGATGGTGCCCATGCCGATGATGCCCAGCACTTTGCCGCGCAGTTCGTGCAGCCGCGGCGTGGCGTTGCCGCGCCAGCGCCCGGCCACGACATTGGCGTGCTGTCGGATGAGCTGGCGGGAGACGGCCAGCATCAGCAGCAGCGCATGCTCGCTCACCGCCACCGAGTTGGCCCCGCCATTGTTGGCCAGCGGCACCCCGGCGCGCCGCGCCGCCCCAAGATCGGCCCGGTCGTAGCCGGCGCTGAGCACCTGTACCAGGCGTAGGGAAGGCGCGCTGGCGAACAGCTCGTCCTTCACCAGCATGTCGGCGAACCCCACCAGGTAGGACGCGCCGGCCATCGCCGGCTGCCACTCCGGGCTACCCGGCCGGGCGATCAGCATCTCGAAGCCGTCGGGCGCCATTTCGCGCACGACCTCCTCATCCACCATCCCCTGGGTGACGACAACGATGCGGGACGCCATCACGCGGCCCCCCCGACGGACAGGCCGGTCACGCCATGCTGCTGGATGAAGCCGGCGACCGTGCCGTCGGCCTTCGCCCCCTCCACGAAATCATGCAGCCAGGCGGCCGCAGCCGTATTGGCCTTTGCAGTGCCGACGGCCTGCTGCACGGCGGTGAACTGGCCTTCCAGGATGCGGGCGCCGGGCAGCTTCTGCACATCGGTCATCAGGCGCGGCCGCAGCCCGGCCAGCGCCTCCAGCTTGTCCGCCACGAACAGCTCGAAGGCGCTATCCAGGCTGTCAGTGCGTAGCAGCCAGGCCTTCTTGATGTTGCGTTCCAGCCAGAGGTCATAGGCCGAGCGCGCGGTGACCGCGATGCGGATGCCTGGCTCATCCACCTGGTCGATGCTGGTAATCGGCGAGCCCTCGGGCACCAGATAGGTCGCCTCGATCTCGGCATAGGCGGCGGTGAACGCGATCTTCTCCGCCCGCTGCGGCTCGGCGCCGATCAGGCCGATATCCCAGCTGCCGGTGCCTACCGCATCGGCCAGCTCGCCGGGCCGCGGAAAGGGCACGTATTGCACCGGTACCCCCAGCTTCGCGGCAATGGCCGCCGCCATGCTGGGCGAGACGCCCTGCGGCTCGCCCGCCGGCCCGCGGCCATTGACCAGCAGGAAATTGCTCATGTTGATGCCGGCGCGGAGCACGCCGGTGGGCGCCAACTGCGCCATGATGTCCGGTGACATGGGTGGGCTTCCTCAGTTGCCGCCATGCTCCCGCGATTCCGCCGGGCACGCAACTTGTGGGGGTGCCCCGCCCGGTGTCTGATCGCGGCGGAGGAACCGATGCACGATTTGACGATCCGCGAATTGCGCGCGACCCAGCTGGAGCTGCCCTGGCCGGACGACCCCTGGCTGGCCGGCCACCCGTTGGGGGCCACCCGCCAACTGATCGTGGTGGACATCGAGACCGCGTCCGGCATCAGCGGCATGGGCTACCTGCATCTGCTGAACCTGCCTTTGCAGCAGACCATCGCCACCTGTATCGAGCAGGCGATGGCGCCCCGGGTCATCGGCCGCGACGCCACGGCGGTCGAGGCGATCTGGCAGGATCTGTGGCGCGCCACCCTGACCGGCGGCGGCGGGGGGGTGACGATGATGGCGCAGTCGGCCATCGACATCGCGCTGTGGGATGTGGTGGGCAAGGCGGCCGGCCTGCCGCTGCACCGGCTG
>CAXTJY010000248.1:0-6300 GCA_964244395.1 uncultured Rhodovarius sp. | reverse complement strand
GTTCGGCTGCTGGAATCGGGCCCCGCCGCGGGCGCGCTCGCCGCCGCGGTGCTGGGTGGGCGCTCCGGCGCGCGCGACATGCTGGCCTTCGACATGGGCGGCACCACGGCCAAGCTGGCCGTGGTGCGGGATGGCGCGCCGCGCGTGGCGCATCGATTCGAGGCGGCGCGCGAACGCCGCTTCACCTCCGGCAGCGGCCTGCCGATCAGCATTTCCACCGTGGAGCTGATCGAGATCGGCGCCGGTGGCGGCTCCATCGCCTCGCTCGATGCGTTGGGGCTGCTGAAGGTGGGGCCGCGGTCGGCTGGCTCGGCGCCCGGGCCGGCCTGCTATGGCCGCGGCGGTACCGAGCCCACGGTGACCGACGCCAACCTCGCGCTCGGCCATCTGGAAGCCGCGGGCTTCGCGGGCGGCACGATGCGGCTGGATGTGGCGGCGACCGATGCGGCCCTGGCGGGTTTGGCGCGACAGGCGGGGCTGGGCAGCGACGCACTGGCCGCCGGCATCCAGGCTGTGGTCAACGAGGCAATGGCCGGCGCCGCCCGCGTGCACCTGGCCGAGCATGGCGGCGAAGCCGCCGGCCTGGCGCTGCTGGTGACCGGCGGTGGCGGGCCCTTGCACGGACCTGATGTGGCGCGGCGGCTGGGACTGCGTCGCGTCATCTGCCCGCCGGCCGCAGGGGTTGCCTCTGCCCTTGGCCTGCTGCTGGCGCCGGCCCGGGTGGACCAGGTGGCGACCCTGGCCTGCCGGCTGGACAGCCTGACCGGTGACGGGCTGGAAGCGCGCTTCGTTGCGCTGGAGGCCGAAGCGCGCCGCATCATCGCCGAAACGCTGGGCCCGGACGTGCCGGTCCGCGCAGAACGCGCCGCCGACCTGCGCTTCCTCGGCCAGGGGCACGAGCTGGTGACGGTGCTGCCGCCCGGCGCGTGCGACGTCGCCGCCATCCGCGCCGCCTTCGAGGCCGCCTACCGCGCTGTCTTCGCCGGCGTGCCGCCGGTGGCGTCGGTGGAGATCATGAACATCCGCGTCGCCGTCAGCGCCGCCACCGGCGACGGCCGGCTGGATTCGATGGTCGCCTCCGGTGCGCCGGCCACCCCCAGCGGCACCCGGCAGCTCAACCTGGGGCCGGCGCCGGTGTTCCAGCGGGCGGCGCTGGTCGCTGGGCAGGCAATCAAGGGGCCTGCTGTGGTGGAGGACGGCATGTCCACCTTGCTAGTTCCGCCGGGTGCGACCGCGACCCAGGAGGCCAACGGCAACCTGGTGCTGGAACTTTGACCGGCGAGGTCAGGCTTGCGGGGGAGAACGGGATCGGCGGCCTGACCTTCGACCATCCGCGCCGGCTGAACGCCATCACCGCCGCGATGCGGCCCAGCCTGCCGGACATGCTCGAACCGTTCGACACCTACCCTGCCATCAGGGCGCTGCCGTCAGGCAGGGCGGGCGACCGCGCCTTCTAAGCCGGCAACGACATTTCAAAAGCGGCGGCCGACCAGCTTCATAGGCCGATAGTCTAACAGGCTGCTGAAAAACTGGACGGGTCGGCTGGGCGGTGCCGCCAGTCCTTCAGCAGCCTGCTAAGCCGTCACCTGCTCGACCTCACGCACCAACGCGCGCACCCGGTCTGCCGCCTGGCCGCCTTTCAGCGCGTCTCGCCACACCGCTTCGGCGACGCGCTGATGCGCGGCCACCGCATCGTCGGCGCTGGTGATGGAAGCGACGCCGGAGCTGACCCAGGGCAGCGTATCCACCGGGAAGGGGCTGGTCACGACATGCGCCCGATCCCGCCCCCGTAGGATGCGGAAGGCGCCGGATGGCTCGCCACCTTGGGCCAGGCCGATCTGCAATCCCATCGGCGCCGATTCCATCATCTCCGACAGGCTCAGCGCCTCGGCGACGGCGGCGATGCGGCAGCGGGTGCGCGTCCGCTCCGGGATATCCAGCGCACCTGCCACGCCGTCGGAGAGGAAGCGACGCAGGCTGGGCTCGCTCAGCACCGCGATAATATTCGGCCGGCGCGTCCGGTAGCTGCGCTTGCGCTGCGCCAGGCTTTGCACCGCCTGCTCGATGGCGGCACGCGAGATGGCACGATCGGGCGCGGTTTCCGACGCCTCCGACCACGCTTCGGCCATAGCGCCGTCAAAGGCCTCGGTGGTGACCGACTGCACCAGACGGCCGCCGATCTGCAGAACCTGGTCGGCCTGCTCCTCCAGGTTGCGTAAACGTTCCGCATAAGCCGTCGGGCGGGAGAAATACTCGACGCCGATGCCGAGCAGAGACAGTGGCGAGATCTTCAGCAACTCGGCAAGGCGCCGAATCGTTTCCAGCTTGATGACCTCGCCCTTTTCGTAACGATACAGGGCAGCGCGGGAGACGCCGAGGCGCGCGGCAATCTCCTCCGCCCTCATGCCTGATTCCAGGCGATAGGCCCGAAGCTGCTGCCCCACATCTGCGAACTTCATCGCTGTCTCCTGTCTGGCGGGCGCCTCGGCGTGCCCTCCGCCATGCACAATTTTGATATGCCCCCCAATCCTTGAGAGCAAATCTCACTACAGGACGTTTATGCCTCAAAAAGTTAACCGCTTCCTACCGGTCCGTCACACACTCTTGTGTGAGGTTGCAACTATCCACAGATTTATTGGGATCCAGAGCCGATCTCATGCGCTGACATGGTCTCTAGTGCCTTGATGAGCCCTGAATGATCCAGGCCAGCCCCGCCCATCGCCGCTACCGCCGAGAATAGCTGTTGCGTGCCGGCGGTGTTGGGCAGCGCGACTCCGAGTTCCTTGGCGGATTGCAGTGCCAAATTGAGATCCTTCTGGTGCAGCGCAATGCGAAAACCGGGGTTGAAGGTGCGGTTGATCATCCGCTCCGCGTGCACCTCCAGGATTCGCGAGTTGGCGAAGCCGCCCATCAGCGCCGCGCGCACCTTCGCTGGGTCGGCGCCCGCTTTGCTGGCGAAGACCAGCGCCTCGGCCACCGCCGCGATGTTCAGGGCCACGATGATCTGGTTGGCCACCTTGGTGACCTGGCCGGCGCCGTTGCCGCCCACCAGGGTGATGTTCTTGCCCATCGCCTCGAACAATGGCCTGGCACGTTCGAAGGCCGCGTCCGGCCCGCCGATCATGATGGTCAGCGCCGCGTTGCGCGCGCCGACCTCGCCGCCGGAGACCGGTGCGTCCAGATAGTCGCAGCCCAACGCGTTCACTCGGGCGGCGTAGTCCTTGGTCGCCGTCGGCGAGATCGAGGACATGTCGATGACCAGCTTACCGGCAGACAGCCCGGCCGCCACGCCCTTCTCGCCGAACAGCGCGCGCTCCACATCGGGCGTATCGGGCACCATCAGGATGATGACGTCCGATGCGGCCGTCACCGCCGTGGCGTCGGCCAGCACGGTGAAGGCGGCGCGTGCCGCCGGCGTCAGGCTGGCGCGCTCGGGCACCGCCACTTCGTGGCCGGCCTTCTTCAGGTTTTCCGCCATGGGCAAGCCCATGATCCCCAGGCCGACGAATCCGATCTTCATGCGCTTATGCTCCAGTCTTGTAGGGGGCGAACCAGCCGAGGCCGGCGATGGTGTCTCCGGCGGGACGGTATTCGCAGCCGATCCAGCCGTCGAAGCCCATCGCGTCGATTTCGCGGAAGACGAAAGGCCAGTTGACCTCGCCGGTGCCGGGCTCATTGCGGCCCGGCGTGTCGGCCACCTGCATGTGGGCGATGTAAGGCAACAGCGCCTTCGCGCGCGGCACCAGGTCCCCCTCGGTGATCTGCGAATGGTACAAATCGAATTGCAGGCCGAGGCGGTCTCGCCCCACCGCCTCGATGACGGCGACGGCGTTGGCCGTACCGGTCAGCGCGTAGCCGGGCATGTCGCGCTGGTTGATCGGTTCGATCACGCAGGTCACGCCTTGGGCGATGGCCCGCTCGGCCGCCCAGGCCAGGTTGATGGCGTAGAGGCCTTCCAGCGTGCCGCGGGCGACGCCCGCCGGCATCATGCCGGCCATCACGTGCAGGCGCGGGCAGCCCAGCGTGCCGGCATAATCCAGCGCCCGCATAATGCCGTCGCGGAACTCCTGCTGGCGGCCGGGCAGGCTTGCGGTGCCGCGCTCGCCGGCGGCCCAGTCGCCGGGCGGGCCGTTGAACAGCACTTGTTGCAGGCCGTTATCCCGAAGGCGCACGGCAATCTCGGGGGCCGGATGCTCGTAGGGGAAGAGGAATTCCACCGCGGCGAAGCCTGCGGCCCGCGCCGCGGCAAACCGGTCCAGGAACGGCACTTCGTTGAACATCATGGAGATGTTGGCGGCGAAACGGGGCATGGTTTCCTCGATTTTTCCAAGGATTACGGCTTCGCGGGCCGGGTGTCACGCCGCACCCGATTAGCCGTGGCTTAATGATGCTGTGCGCTGGATGGCGCCTTCGCAATCGTACCACGCGACAGGAAAGCTCGTTCCATGCTCCCATTGTTCCAGGGCCGGGCCGGTCGGGCGAAGCTGGCGGCGATCGATCGCACGCAGGCCATCATCGAATTCTCGCCGGACGGCGTGGTGCTGGACGCCAACTCGGTCTTCTGCCGCGTGATGGGCTATGGGCTGGAGGAGGTGCGGGGCCAACACCATCGCATGTTCCTGGCCCCCGGCCAGGCGGAACTACCGGAATACCGGGCGTTCTGGGAGACGCTGCGACGGGGTGAGCCGCAGGCGGCGGAATTCCGCCGGGTCGCAAAAGGCGGGCAGGATGTTTGGCTGCAGGCGGTGTACAACCCGGTCAAGGGCGCAACCGGCGCGGTGCGCCGGGTCATCAAGATCGCCACCGACATCACCGCCGCCAAGCGGCGCAGCCTGGATGAGCAGGGCCAGATCGACGCCATCGGCCGCTCGCAGGCGGTCATCGAATTCAACCTGGATGGCACCATCATTTCGGCCAACGGAAACTTCCAGGCCTCGACCGGCTATGCCCTGGACGAGCTGGTGGGCCAGCACCACAGCATGTTCATGGAACCGGCCCAGGCCAGGTCGGCGGAGTATCGCCTTTTCTGGGAGCGGCTACGGCAAGGCAGCTTCATGTCGGGCGAGTTCCGCCGGGTGGGCAAGGGCGGGCGAACGATCTGGTTGCAGGCCACCTACAACCCGATCCAGGGGCTGGATGGGCGCCCCTGCAAAGTGGTGAAATTCGCCAGCGACATCACCGTCACGAAGGAGATCAGCGCCAAGGCGGCGGCGCAGCTCGACGCCATCGGCCGGTCTCAGGCGGTGATCGAATTCAGTCCGGACGGGATGGTGCTGGCGGCGAACTCCAACTTCCTGGACGCCTTCGGCTACACCGCCGATGAGGTGGTGGGGCGCCATCACAGCATGTTCGTGCCCGAGGGGATGCGCGAGGGCGAGGCCTATCTGGCCTTCTGGCGCGAATTGCGGGCGGGCCATTTCAACTCGGACGAATTCCTGCGCGTCGGCCGGGGTGGCCGGGAGGTCTATATCCGCGCCACCTACAACCCGACGACGGACGCCGGCGGCCGCGTGATCCAGGTGGTGAAGTTCGCCACCGTCATCACCGAGGAAGTGCGGCAGCGTGCCAAATTCGCGCTGCTGTCGCTGGTGGCGGACCAGACCGACAACAGCGTCGTCATCACCGATGCAAAGGGCCGCATCGAGTACATCAATTCGGGCTTCACCCGGTTGACCGGCTACAGCTTCGACGAGGTGAAAGGCCGCAAGCCGGGCGGCCTGTTGCAGGGCGCCCATACCTGCCAGCGCACGGTAGCCCGCATTCGCGACACCCTGATGCAGCGCAAGCCATTCTACGACGAGATCCTCAACTACTCACGGTCGAGCCAGCCGTACTGGATTTCGCTGTCGATCAACCCGGTGTTCGACGCGGCGGGGAGCATCGAGCGCTTCGTCTCAGTTCAGGCCAACATCACCGAGACCAAGATCCGGTCGATCGATGCAGATTTGCGGATCGAGGCGATCGAGGCCACCAACATCGTCATCGAATGGGGTGGCAATGGAACGTTGGCCCGGTTGAACGATGCAGCCCTGGCGCTGCTGGGCGTGGCCGACGCCGAGGAAGCGAGGACGGCGCTGCGGCTGCGGCTGAACGAGGTGATCTCCGACCAGGAGGTGGCGAAGCTGACGGGGGGCGAAACCCTGCAACGCGACATCCGCCTGCTGGACCACGCCGGCGAGATGGTCTTCCTCTCCGCCACCGTGCGGGCGCTGCGTGACCTGGATGGGCGGCTGTCGCGCATCATCGCCTATGCGCTCGACCTGTCCGCCAAGCGCCGCGCGGCGCGTGAGACGGAGCAGG
>CAXTJY010000247.1:0-6308 GCA_964244395.1 uncultured Rhodovarius sp. | reverse complement strand
ATTACGACCTCGATGCGGCGCTGACCGGGGCTGCGGTGACGGCCGAGCGGGGCGAGGCATTGCGCGGCGTGCTGAACAACTTCCCGTTTCATTTCGGCCGCAACTCGGCGATGTACGCCCGCGCCGGGCAGCGGACGGTGGCGCCGCCGGCACCGCCCCGCACCACCGACGCCCTGTCGCGCCTGCTGGCCAACCGGCTGGGCGGCGGCGCGCTGGCCTACGCCGTGGGCAGCGACGCGGAGGCGGCACGGCTGCTGCAAGCCGGCTGCGCCCGTGTCGTCACCTTCGGCCCCGGTGGGCCGCCGCAATCGCCGGGCATCGAGCGCGCCGGCAAGGCGGCCGGTGCCGCCCCAGGCATGCAGGTGCTGGACGATGGCCGAGCCGGCGCCCTGGGCCTGATGCGCCGCGTGCTGGGCAGCAAACCCGACGCGCGGAACCAGATCGAGGTCACCACGCTGGATGCGTTCGCCGCCGAGCGGGATGAGGCACCGGGGCTGATCAGCATTGCTGGGCCGCCGCGCCCCGTGCTGGCCGGCGCCACGGAGCTATTCGCCAAGGCCCGGCCCTTGCTGATGTTTTCCATGGCGGATGCGGACATCGCCGGGCTGCGGCCCTTGCTGGAGGGGCCTTACGAGGTCATCCGGCTGCGCGACGAAAGCTGGGCGCTGGAGCCGCGCGGCGGCGGCGCCAAGGTGGCAGAGCCGGTGCTGGCGTTTCCCCGCGCCTAGGCCCTTTTCTTTCGCGGCCACCACGCTATCTTTCGGTCTCAACATGCTGAAAGGAGGTGATCCAGTGTCTCATTGCCTGATGTCCCCGATGGCCCGCGTGGCCCTGGAGAGCGTCGAGACCTTGGTGGAGACTGCTTTCCGGTAACGCGGCGCGCCCTAGGGGCACGCGCGATGGGAAGGCCCGGTGGTTCGCCACCGGGCCTTCTGCGTTTTGGTGCGGTGCCCATGGCATGCAGGCAGCTACGACAGGCCAGGGCGCTGCTGGCTTTGGTTGCCGTGGCAGGGGGGGTGTGCATCGCTGCCCGGCCGGCGGCGCGTCCCTCAGCCGGGCTTCGCCAAAGCGCGCGGGTTGCTGATGGCGAGCCTGGCGCGGGCAACGCCGCGCAGCCGCCTGACCAGCCCGGGATCGCCGTCGAATGCCCCGGCGCGGATGCCGGCAGCCAGTGCGACATCCGGCGCCTGATCCGGCGTGCCGCTGGCGCGGGCGGCGATGGCCATGGCACTGGCCACCATGCGCGCTTCCAGCCTTAACGCCTCGGGCAACGCCGGCAGCAGGTGGTCGAGCAAGGCGGCGCGGGCGGTTTCCAGCAGGTCTCTGGCGTCAGGCTTTTCCATGCAGCGCCTCCGCCTGATCCAGCACGTCCCATTCCAACTCCGGCACCATGTGGCCGGTCAGCGCCAGTTCCAGGCTGGGCTCGCGGCCGGAAAGGTGGCGCGCCGCCTGATCCGCCGCGATGACCGCCCAGCGGATGGTGGCGCCGAGTTGCCAGAAGCGCACCCGTGCCGCGTCCGGCCGCCAGCCGGCCTCGGCGGCGTAGCCATCGAGGAAGGCGTCGAGCGGGCCAATGCCGCCGGCTTCCAGCGCCGTCTGGCCGAAGCGCCAGCAGCGCGCGGTGAACCAGCCGAGATCCTCATGCGGGTCGCCCCAAGCGGCGAACTCCCAGTCGAGAATGGCGGTGATGCCGCCGTCCTGCTGCATGACGTTGCCGGTGCGGAAATCATTGTGGCAGACGACTGGGGGCAGGGCGGGCGCACCGCGCAGTTCCATGGCGCGCAGGCCGTATTCCAGCGGTGGACGCGGCGTGCCGGCGGCGTCGAGCCTTGCGCGCATGGCGGCGATGAAGGCGGCCAGGCTGTCCGTCGGCGCGGCGCCCAGGAAGGCTGGCGCCGGCATGCAATGGATGCGGGCGAGCTGCACGCCATGCGCCGCCGCCAGCGCCGGGTCGCCGCCCTGTGCCGCCGCCGCCTTGGCCAGCGCGTGGCCGGATGCCGTGCCGCCCACCCGCCGCATGATGAAGAAGGGCGCGCCGGTGACGATGGGGTCGTCGCAGCAGAACAGCGGCTCGGCCACGGTCACGCCGGCTTCATGCGCGGCCCGCAGCAGGGCGAATTCCTCGGCGCGGCCGCGGCTGACAGCGAGCGTGGCGGCATTGTCGGTACGCAGCACCCAGGCTTCTGCGGTGCCGTCGCGGGTGACGTCCAGCGCGATGTTCTGCTGAATGGCGCCGCCCGACAGCCGCGTCCGGGCCAGCACATTTACGGGCGCGCCGGCGGCGGTCGTCAGCCAGGCTTCCAGCTGGTCGCTCACGGGATGCGGCTTGCCGCCGTCCCGGCGCGCGTGTCATGCGGCGGCCGGAAGCAGGCTGGCGCACCGGCTGTGGCAGCGGTCGGCCAGGCTTGCAGCCCGTCCCGCACGGGGTGCTGCTTGCCGCGATCCCCGGCGCGCGTGCCAGGCGATCGCTGGAACGACACTGGCGCAGCGGCGGCGGCCTCTGTCATCCTGGTTTCGCGGCAGTTCACCACGCGAAGAACCCGCCACCCTCCCGCCTCAGGAAGTTGGCCAGCACCATGCGATGCACCTCCGACGCGCCGTCCACCAGCCGCGCCTGGCGGGCGTAGCGGTACATCCACTCCACCGGCGTGTCCTTGGAGTAGCCCTTCGCGCCGAGCAACTGCAGCGCGGTGTCGGCCGCCTTGTGCAGGGCGTCGGCGGCGACGATCTTGGCGATGCTGATCTCCTTCCGCGCGAAATCGCCCTGGTCCAGCTTCCAGGCCGCCCGCATGGTGACGAGGCGGGAGATGTCGAGCTGCATCGCCGCCTCGCCCACCAGGCCTTGAACGCTTTCGCGGTCCGCCAGCTTCTGGCCAAAGCTTTGGCGGGTCTCGATGTGCTCCAGGGCAATTTCCAGGGCGCGGCGACCCATGCCGGTCCAGCGCATGCAGTGGGTGAGGCGGGCGGGGCCGAGCCTGATTTGGGTGAGCTTCAGGCCGTCGCCGATGCCCATCAGCACGTCCTCGTCGGGGATCTCCAGGCCGTCAAATTCCAGCTCGCAATGCCCGCCATGCTCTTCCGGCCCCATGATCGGGATGCGGCGGACGATGCGCCAGCCCGGGCTGTCCTTGTGGAAGAGAAAGGCGGTGAGGCCCTTGCGCGGATCATCGCTGGTGCGCGCCATGACGATGAAGTGGGTGGCCTCGCCGGCGCCGGTGATGAACCATTTGCGGCCGGTGATCCGCCAGCGGTCGTTGCCGGCGCGCTCGGCCCGGGTGTAGGTCAGGCCGGGGTCGGAACCGGCACCGCCGGGCTCGGTCATGGCGAAGCTGGACTGCACCGCGCCGTCGATGATCGGCTGCAGCCAGTGGGTCTTCTGCGCCTCGGTCGCCACCTTCTCCAGCACCATCATGTTGCCGTCGTCCGGCGCCGCCGAGTTGAACACGACGGGGCCGAAGATGGAGCGGTTCATCTCCTCGTAGCAGGCGGCCATGCCGATGAAGGGCAGCTCGCCGCCGCCGCGGGCGCGCTTGCTTTGCAGCGCCCACAGGCCGGCGGATTTGGCTTCGGCGCGCAGGGTATGGAGGAGGGCGGGGGCGATGTTCTCGTGCTCGTCATAGCTGGCACGGTCGGCTTCGAGCGGGATCAGGCGGTCCTGGACAAAATCGCGGACGCGCTGGCGGATGGCGTCGAGGTTCGGCGGCAGTGAAAATTCCATGCGTTTTCCCCGGTCGGCCTGCGGCTTTGTCGTCATGGCCGGGCTTGACCCGGCCATCTCTACACCGCTGGGAGATGGCCGGGTCAAGCCCGGCCATGACGAGTGGGGCGCGCGGCCAAGCTGGTTGGCGGGCTACAGGCTTCCCACCGAATGCCCGCCATCGACCGTAATGGTGCTGCCCGTCATATGCGCCCCGGCCTCACTGGCCAGCAGCAGCAGGGCGCCGGTCAGATCCTCCGGCCGGCCCAGCCGGCGTTGCGGGATGCGCTTGACCACGGCCTGGCCGCCGGGGCTGGCGAAGAACTCCGCGTTGATGTCGGAGGCGATGTAGCCCGGCGCGATGGCGTTCACCCGGATGCCCAGCCGCGCCAGCTCCACCGCCATCTGCCGCGTCAGATGCAGCAGCCCGGCCTTGGCGGCGGTGTAGCCGGCGACGCCGGGGATGATCCGCTCGCCCAGCACGGAGGCGATGTTGATGATGGAGCCACCCCCGGTCATCCGCTTCGCCGCCGCCTGGCCCATCAGGAAGCAGCCGCGCAGGTTCACGCTCATCACCGCGTCCCAGTCGGCGGCGGTGTGCTCCAGCAGCGGGCGGGTCACCGCGAGGCCGGCGTTGTTGACCAGGATGTCGAGCGGGCCGGCGGCGTCCAGGCAGGCGACGATGGAGGCTTCGTCGGTCACGTCCAGCGGCAGGGCGACAGCGCCGATGGCGGCTGCGTCCATCGCTTCCACCCGCCGCGCCGCCATGATCACCCGCGCGCCGGCGCCGGCCAGCACGCGGGAGAAATGCGCGCCGAGCAGGCCGGAGGCCCCAGTGACGAGCGCGGTCTTTCCGGTGAGGTCGAAGAGGTTTTCCATCCCGGGGTCACAGTCGCCCGCCGGCACGGCGGCGTCCAGTTGGCCCCATCGATCAGGGTCGTGCGCGACAGAAGGGTGGGCTGTGCGCATCGCCCAGCCTGAGACGGCCACCTCGCAAGGGGCCGCCCATCCGCCATGGGCGTGCTTGGCACGGCCAGTTCCCAAGGCGGCCGGATGGACATGCCCGGGCGCCGGAGGGGTGCGCCGGTCAGGCCCGTGAGTTTGCCCGGCCGCTCAGCCGGAAATATTCATCCGCGCCACGATCGGCGCCCAGCGCGCCACCTCCGCCACCAGAAACGCCGCCGCCGCAGCCGGGCTGGAATCCGGCCAGACATCCACATTGGCGGCGCGCAGCCGCGCCCGCACCGTCGGATCGAGCAGGGCGACCTTCGCCGCGTCCCGCGCCGCCGCATCCGCCTCGGCCGGGGTGCCGGGGCGGGAGAACAGGATTTGCCAGCCTGTCAGGTTGTAGCCGGGCAGGAATTCGGCGAGCGAGGGCAGGCCGGGCAGCAGGGCCGACCGTTCGGGCGAGGACACCGCCAGCAGCCGAACGCCGCCATTCTGCGCCAGCGGCGTCAGCAAGGTCGGGCTGTCGATGGTGACCTGCATGCGACCCGCCAGCAAATCCTGCACCGCATTGGCGGCGGTGCGGTAGGGGACCACGGTGAAGCCAGTGCCGCTGAGCTGCTTCAGCATCTCGCCGGCCATGTGGTTGGTGGCGCCGGGGTTGGCGGCGCCGTAATTCGCGCGGTCGCCCTCGCGCCGCAGCCAGGCCAGCAGCTCCGGCACCGTAGTCGCCGGCACGCCCGGATGCACCGCCAGGGCGAAGGGTTGCTGCCCGACCAGCGCCAGCGGCGTGAAGTCGGTGATCGGGTCCAGCGGATAGTTCGGATAGACTGCCCGCATCACCGGGTGGTTGTTGGTGCCGATGAACAGGGTGTTGCCGTCCGGGGCTGCGCGGTGGAAGGCGGCGGCGCCCACGGTGCTGCCGGCGCCGACGATGTTTTCCGGCACCACCGGGCGGCCCAGCAGCAGCCCCATCGCATCGGCCAGGATGCGGCCCACCACGTCCGTCACCCCAGCCACGCCGACCGGGATGATCAGCCGCAGTGGGCGCGGCTGGGCCAAGGCGGGGGCGGCGAGCAGCGCGGGCAGGGAACGGCGGAGCATGGGTCTGGATCGATCCTGGTCAGGCATGCAGGCTTGCACAGGCAGGGAGGATTTCCGAGCCGGCAGGCGACCTCAAACGCCGCCGCCATCCACGATGAAGGTTTGTGCGGTGACCATGCGGCTATCATCTGCCGCCAACCAAAGCACCATCCGGGCGATGTCCGCCGGGTACAGCTTCTGGTGCAGGCATTGCCGCGCCAGGGCCTCCTCCACCTTCTCAGGCGTGGCCCACAGCTCTTCCTGCCGCTCGGTGAAGATCCAGCCCGGCACGACGACGTTGCTGCGCACGCCGAAGCCGCCCAGGTCACGCGCCAGGCTGCGCGACAGGCCGTGCACCGCCGCCTTCGCCGTCGTGTAGGCGGGCATGCCGCCCTGCGCCTTCATCCAGCTCACCGACCCGAAATGGATGATCGAGCCGCCGCCGGCCTGCCGCATCATCGGCGCCACCGCCTGGGCGCAGAAGAACATGTGCCGCAGGTTGGTGTGCATGCGTTCGTCCCAATAGTCGGGCTCGACCTGCTCCATCGCGTGGCGGTCGTCGCGCGCGGCGCTGTTCACCAGC
>CAXTJY010000246.1:1877-6310 GCA_964244395.1 uncultured Rhodovarius sp. | reverse complement strand
AGCTTCTCCTCCATCGCGGCCAGCGCCGTCTGGTCCGGGTATTCGGGCACCTGCCGAATGGGCATGTCCCGCCAACTCTGCGGGGTCCAGGCGCGCGCCATTGTTTCTCTCCACGTGAAAGCCTTTGGAGAGTATGGCGGAATGGCCTTGGGCGCTACTCCGGCACCGCGCAACGCCAGGCGTTGTCGCGAGGCGGAGCAGCGTCCCCGCCCACCTCCTCATATGGCGCCGCCGCTACTCCGCCGCCTGCTTCTCGCCCGCGACCCTGGTGCGGGTGCGCAGCGTGACCCACTCCTCCGCGGCGCTGGGATGGATGCCGATGGTGCGGTCGAAATCCTGCTTGGTGGCGCCCATGGCGACGGCGATGCCGATGCCCTGCATGATCTCGGCCGCATCCTCGCCCAGCATATGGGCGCCCAGGATGCGCTGCGTCTTCTGGTCCACCACCAGCTTCATGACGGTGCGGCGGCCTTCGCGCTTGGTCATGCTGTGGCGCATGGTGTTGAAGCGGGTGACGTAGATGTCGGCCGGACCCAGCCTCGCCGCCTGCTCCTCGGTCAGCCCCACCGTGCCGATGGGGGGCGAGGTAAAGACGGCGGTGGGCACGTTGAGGTAGCTGGCCTTGCGCGGGTTGCGGCCGAACAGCGTGTCGGCCAGCGCGTGGCCCACGGCGGTCGCCATCGGCGTGAGATTCAGCCGGTCAATCACGTCGCCGATCGCGAAGATGTGGGGCTGGCTCGTCGCATGCTCCTCATCCACGATGACGGCACCGCGGTCGTTCACGGTGACGCCGGCTGCTTCCAGGTTCAGGCCGGCGGTGTTTGGCTTGCGGCCGGTGCAGAAGAACACCGCATCCACCTCGCGCATGAAGCCGCTGCTCAGGCTGAGCAGCAGTTCCTCGCCATTGGCGGCCAGCCGAGTGGGCACGACGCCCGGGCTCATCACGATGCCCTGTGCCACCATGGCCTCCGACAGCGCCTCGCGCATGTCCTGGTCGAAGCCGCGCAGCGGGCGGGTGTCGCGGTGGAAGACCTCGACCTCGGCGCCCAGGCCCCGCAGCAGGCAGGCGAATTCCAGCGCGATATAGCCGCCACCGATGATGGCGACGCGCTTCGGCAGCTTCGCCAGGGTGAACAGCCCGTCCGAGATCATGCCCAGCTCGGCGCCAGGGATGCCCAGCCTCGTGGCCTCGCCGCCGACCGCGATGACGATCCGCTCCGCCGTCACGCGTTCACCGCCGACATCGAGGGTGTGGGCATCGACGAAGGTCGCCCGCGCATCGAAGATGCGGCAGCCGGCGCCGATCAGCAGCTTGCCGTAGATGCCCGACAGGCGGTTGACCTCGGCGTCGCGATGGGTGGCAAAGGCCGCCCAGTCGTGCTCGCCCCTGGTCATTCCGGTCCAGCCGAAGGCAACGCCGTCCTCGGCCCACATGCCGTATTCGGCGGCCTGCACCATGAGCTTCTTCGGCACGCAGCCGACATTGACGCAGGTGCCGCCCCAAAACCGCTCCTCGGCCACGCCAACGCGGGCGCCGTGCCCGGCGGCGATGCGGGCGCAGCGCACACCGGCTGAGCCACCGCCAATCACGAAGAGGTCGAAGTCGTAAGGCATGGGTGGTCTCCTAACTCAGTTGATCATGTATGACTGAGCCATCGCCCCTCACCCATAGAACCGAAATCCGAAGCGCCGAAAGGGATCTGCTCACCTTCCCAAGCTGGCAGCGCAAGACGGTGTTTTCAGGCATTGCCAAGCTTACCCGGTCCGATGCGGAACGTCGTCCTTCTCCCAACGCTATGGCGGTGAAGACGCCCTTCATGACCCGGTCAACAAATTGGTTGGGCGTGAAAGGCTTGTTGTACCTGGCCGATTTCGCAAAGCTGCTTGTGCCACCCTTGGCTTCAATTTCCCAAACGACGCCATTCTTCTCTGCGCGGATATCAACGCCTCGCTGTTTCGTTGTGAGCGAACTGCCCACCGCAAAGCCTTCGGCCCGCAGCCACACCGCGACAGCCGAAACAACACAGTTTTCACAGAGCATCTTCCCACATTGGCATTGAGACACGCCGGCCCTCCCAGCCCTCGGTATTAGACAATAACTGGGGGGCGGGGAGAGTCGATCTCAGCCCTCCAGCATCGCCAGCACCGCCTCCGCCGTGCTGCCGATATGCCGTCGCAGCGCCGCCGTCGCCGGTATCGCCTCCCGCGCCAGCGCCAACCGCGCCAACTCCTCATGGGCACGCAGCATGGCGCTCCAATTCTGCGTTGCGGCCTTGAGCAGCCGGCGATAGCGCGTCTTCTGCATGTACATCTCGTCGCAGAACGCCAGCAGGCTGGCCCAGGGGCAGCCGGCGACCAGGGCGCGGTGGAAGGCGTGGTGCTTGGCCTCATAGGCATCCTGCCAGGCGTCGGTGGGCGCCCGGCGGTGCACCTCGGCGCCGAGCAAGGCGAGGGTCGAGACGATGCCGTCCTCCCACGCCGCGTCGCCATGCCGCATCGCCAGCTTCAGCGCCTCGATCTCGGCGATCTGCCGGCTGGCGGTGATGTCAGCCAGATGGGCGCGGGTGACGGGGGGCACCGAGAAGCCCCGCTGGCCCTCCGCCACCACGAAGCCCTCGGCCGCCAGGCGGGACAGCGCCTCGCGCAGCGGCGTGGCGCCTATGCCGAAGCGCTCGCTCAGCGCGCGCAGCCGCAGCCGCTCCGCCGGGCGCAGGCCGCCGGAGAGGATTTCGCCGCGCAAGCGGGTGGCGGCAGCGTCGGCCAGGGTCGCTTCATCGAACATCGAAGGAAAATATATTTTCACTTGCGCCGAAAAGCCAGCGCTGCATGATGGCCAGAACGAATTGGAGGAACGGCCTTTGCCGACAGACCACACCCATGCGCCCGGCCTGACAAGCTGGGTGGCCAGCGCACAGGCGCCAGGCAGCGATTTCCCGGTGCAAAATCTGCCGCTGGGAATCTTCTCGAATGGTGGCGCGCCGCGCGGTGGGGTGGCGATCGGCGACCAGGTGCTGGACATCGCGGCCGCGGTGGCTGCCGGGAAGCTGAAAGGTGCCGCCGCCGAAGCTGCGTCCGGCCCCAGCCTGGCGCCCTTGATGGCGATGGGGCGCGACGCGGCCACGGAGTTGCGACATGCCGCCTCCGCCCTGCTGAGCGGGGCCCCGACGCCGGAGTTGCTGCATCCCCAATCTTCCGTCGCCATGCACCTGCCCTGCGAGGTCCGCAATTTCTCCGACTTCATGGCCAGCTACGATCACTGTCATCGCCTCGGCGCGACGCGCGACCCGGCCAACCCGCTGCCGCCCGCCTTCCACCATCTGCCGGTGGCCTATCATTCCCGCGCCAGCTCGGTACGGCCCTCGGGCACCGATGTCCGCCGGCCGTGGGGGCAGTATTTCAAGGACGGCGCCACCGTCTTCGCTCCCACATCAGCGATGGATTTCGAGCTGGAACTCGGCATCTGGATTGCCGAAGAGAACGAGCAGGGCGTGCCGACGCCGATCGGCGCCGCCGCCGGCCGGCTGTTCGGCTTCTGCCTGCTGAACGACTGGTCGGTGCGCGACGTACAGCGTTACGAGATGCCGCCGCTCGGCCCCTTCCTGGGCAAGAGCCTGCACACTTCGGTCAGCCCCTGGGTCGTCACCGCCGATGCCCTGGCCCCCTTCGCCACCGCCCGCCCGCCGCGCGCCAACGACGCGCCGCCCTGCCCGCCGCATCTGGAGACCAGTGACGACGGCCTGCGCATCACCATGCGCGCCGCGCTGCTGACCCCGAAGATGGCGGCCGCCGGCCAGGCACCGCACATCATCACCGACGCGCCCTTCGAGCGGATGTACTGGACGCCGGCGCAGATGGTGGCGCACCACACCTCCAACGGCTGCAACCTGCTGCCGGGCGATCTGCTGGGCAGCGGCACCGTCTCCGGCCCCGCCGACGGCGCGGAGGCCTGCATTGCCGAGATCCTGCTGCGCGGCCCCATTCAACTGCCGAATGGCGAGACCCGCCGCTACCTGGAGGATGGCGACACCATCATCTTCACCGGGCAGGCCACTGCGCCTGGCGCCGCCCCCATCGGCTTCGGCGAATGCCGTGGCACCCTGCTCCCCGCGCTGAAGGGCTGAACGCATGCGCCGCATCATCGACATCTCGGTCGCGTTGAAGACCGGCATCAAATCCGACCCGCCGGGGATGGAGCCGCAGATCGAGTACTTCAACCACCAGGACACGGCGCCGCGTATGGCCGACTACATGGGCGTGCCGATCTCGGCCCTGCCCGAGGGCGAGTACGCGGCGGTGGAAAAGGTCAACATCTCCACCCACAACGCCACGCATATGGACGCGCCCTACCACTACTTCTCGCGCCAGGACGAGGCATTGACGCCGGGCGGCCGGCCCTCGCTCAGGATCGACGAAGTGCCGCTGGAATGGTGCTT
>CAXTJY010000246.1:0-1867 GCA_964244395.1 uncultured Rhodovarius sp. | reverse complement strand
AACAAGCCGGACGGCCATGTGGTGCAGCCGGACGAGGTGGAGGCGGAACTGGCCCGCATCGGCCACACGCTGCAGCCGCTGGACATCGTGCTGGTCAACACCCGCGCCGGCAGCCGCTATGGCGAGGATGACTTCATCGACAGCGGCTGCGGCATGGGCCTGGCCGCGACGATGTACCTGCTGGAGCGCGGCGTGCGCCTGGTCGGTACCGATGGCTGGTCGTGGGACGCACCGTTCAGCGCCACCAAGAAGCGCATCGACGCCGGCGCTGACCCGTCGATCATCTGGGAAGGCCACCGCGCCGGGCGGCAGATCGGCTACAGCCACATGGAGAAGCTGGGCAACCTGGATGCCCTGCCGGACAAGGGCTTCACCGTCGCCGCCTTCCCCGTGAAGATCCATCGCGCCTCGGCCGGCTGGGTCCGCGCCGTCGCCATCATCGAGGAGTGAGATCGATGCGTTTCCTGTTCGCGCTCCTGCTTCTGGCGCTGCCGGCGGCGGCCCAGGAAGGGCCACTGACCTTCATCAGCCCGTACTCGCCCGGCGGGTCGGATGCCTTCACCCGCCTCATCGCCGAATATTGGGGACAGCGGCTGGGCACCACCGCCGTGCTGGTCAACCGCGATGGTGGCTCCGGCGTCGTCGGAATGCGGGCGATGGCAAGCAGCCCGCCGGACGGCCGGACCTTGGCGCTGACGCCGATGACCGCCATCGTGGTGCAGCCGCACATGGTGCGCAACCTGGGGTTGGACCCGAGCTATGTCTCGCCCGTCTGCGGCACCAACGAGAACCACCTGGGCTTGCTGGTGCGCGCCGACAGCCCGATCCACAATCTGGCCGAGCTGCTGGCCGAGGGCCGGCGCCGCAGCCTGAGCTTCGGCAGCGCCGGGCCGAACTCGCTGCCCTTCCTGGGCGTCTGGCGCATCACCCGCGCCACCGGCGTCGAATTCACCCACATCGCCTTCCGCGGCGACCCGCCGCATCTGAACGAGACGCTGGCGGGGCGGCTGGACTTCTCGACCGCGGTTGTGGGCGGTGCGTCGGAGTTCATCAATTCCGGCCGGCTGCGCCTCGTCACGGTGTTCAGCGAGGCCCGGCACCCCGACTACCCGGACGTGCCGACGGCACGCGAGCAGGGAGTGGATGCGCTGCAGTTCAGCCAGGTCGGCATCTACGCGCCGCGCGGCACGCCGGAGGCAGTGCTGGACCGGCTGGATGGGCTGTGCCGGGATGCGCTGCAGCAGGAGCAGGTCAGGCGCATCGCCACCAACCTGCGTTCCGTCATCCGCTACCTGCCGCGGGCCGAGTTCGCCGCCATGATCGCGAGCGAGTTCGAGGCCTATCGCGGCATCCTGCGGGAGCTGGGGGTGCAGCCGGAATAGCGCCCGTCGGCGATCAGCCGCCGGCGCGTCGCGGCGACACCGCCTGCCCGTCGGCCGTCAGCGGCTGGTCCTGCGCGTCCAACCGCAGCAACGCGAGGCCCAGCCGGCCGCGGCCGGAGCGCATCTCGCCCACTTCCACTCCGGCGGCGTGGATCGGCGTTCCCGCCGGCGGAATGCCGCCTTCCACCTGCACCGGCACCAGCTTCCGCTTCAGCAGGCCGCGATACTTCGTCCGCGCCGTCAGCTCCTGCCCCATATAGCAGCCCTTGTCCCAGCTGATGCCATGCAGCGCGTCGAACCCGGCTTCCAGCAGCACAGTCTGCTCGCTGCGCAGATCGCGGCTGCCGTCGGGCAGGCCGAGCTCCAGCCGATGCAGGTCATAGAAATCCGACAGGTCGGGCCAGTCGCCGCGCTGCATCACGCCACGCCATCCCGCTTCGGCCAGCCGCGGGTCCGGCGCCGCGCCCTCCGGCATCGGCTCTTCG
>CAXTJY010000245.1:0-6318 GCA_964244395.1 uncultured Rhodovarius sp. | reverse complement strand
TTCCTGGCCCGGCTCCTTCAGAAACAGGGCAAGGAGGGCGGAGGCATCCAGCAGCACCTATTCGAGGTCCCGCAAGGCTTCGCGGCGGCGCTCAGCGATCAATTCCTCGGAGGCTAGGGGTTGGCCTGGCTGCCATGACTCGAACATGGATTGCACTCGCCGAACGGCCTCCCGGTGCGTCATCGCCAGCAGCGCGCCATCTTTGATGGAGAGTAGCAACTCCCCGCCATTCTCCACGCCCAGCGAGGTGCGCAAATCCTTTGGCACGACGAGCCTGCCACTTCGGTCCATCAATACCCTCACGTGCCCCATCTGCCACCATTCCCAATGTATGGGATGACTTTAGCATGCTGCCATTGAAGAAAGCATGTGGAAACGTGCTTAATGTCGGCATGGATGCCTCCCCCTGTCTTACCGCCCTCCGCACCGAACTCGTCCGCCTGTCCCTCGACGGCTTCCTCATCCCCCGCAACGACGAGTACCTCGGCGAATACGTCCCACCTTCCGGCGAACGCCTGGCCTGGCTAACCGGCTTCACCGGCAGCGCCGGCCTGGCCGTCGTGCTCGCTGACCGTGCGGCCATCTTCACCGATGGCCGCTACACCACCCAGGTGGTGCAGCAGACCGACCCCGCGTTTTGGGAGCGCCGCCACCTCATCGAGCAGCCGGCGCCGGACTGGCTGCGCGAAGTCGCGCCGGGCAAACGCATCGGCTACGACCCATGGCTGCATACCGAGGCCGCCTTGGCACGCTACACCGGCGTCACTTTGGTGCCGCTGGCGGCCAATCCCATCGACACCATCTGGGCCGACCGCCCGGCCCCACCCCTGGCCCAGGCCCGGGTGCAGCAGGCCAGCCACGCCGGCCAAGCCGCCGCCGAAAAGCGCGAGGCTGCGGCCCGCGCCCTGCGCGAAGCCGGCGAGGACGCCGCCATCCTGGCCGACCCGCATTCCATCGCCTGGCTGCTGAACATCCGCGGCGGCGACCTGGCGCACACCCCGCTCGCGCTGGGCTCCGCGGTGCTCTTTGGTGCGGCCGCTCCGCTCTCGAAAGCGATGCTCGGGGCCGTCAATCCCGGGAATCCTCGCCGGAATGCGCGGCCGGAAGCTACGGCTGGACCCCGACGCCACCCCTGCCTGGTTCGCCCGCGCCCTGCGCGACGCCGGCGCCACCGTCATCGCCGGCGACGACCCCTGCCGCATGCCGCGCGCCACCAAGAACCCCACCGAGCAGGAGGGCGCCCGGGCGGCGCACCGGCGGGACGCCGTGGCCATGGCCCGCTTCCTGGCCTGGTTCACTGCCACCGCCCCGCAGGGCGGCCTGACGGAGATTTCGGCCGCGGAACAGCTCCTGGCCTTCCGCCACGAGGTGTCGCTCTTCCAGGCCGAATCCTTCCCCGCCATTTCCGGCACCGGCGAAAACGGCGCCATCGTCCATTACCGCGCCACCGCCGACAGCGACCGCCCCATCCACCCCGACGAATGCTACCTGCTGGACAGCGGCGGCCAGTACCTGGATGGCACGACCGACATCACCCGCACCCTGTTCACCGGGCCGGGACCCGCGCCGGCCGGGCTGCGCGAACGCTACACCCGGGTGTTGCGCGGCCACATCGCGCTGGGCACCGCCCGGTTTCCGCGCGGCGTGGCAGGCCCCCATCTGGATGCGCTGGCCCGCCGGCCGTTGTGGGATGTAGGGCTGGACTATGACCATGGCACCGGCCATGGCGTCGGCAGCTTCCTGTCCGTGCATGAGGGGCCCGTCGCCTTTTCCCGCGCCGCCAAGATCGTCCCGCTGGCGCCGGGCATGATCCTGTCCAACGAACCGGGGTTCTACCTGCCCGGCCAATACGGCATTCGCATCGAGAACCTGCTTTTGGTGCGCGAGGCGGCGATGCGGCCGGACCAGCAAAAGCCATTCCTGGAATTCGAAACGCTGACCCTGGCGCCCTATGCCCGCGCCCTGATTGATCCGGCTCTGCTCACCGCCGACGAACACGCCTGGATCGACGCCTACCACGCCCGCGTGCTGGCCGAGATCGGCCCGCTGCTCGACCCCGCCACGGCCGCCTGGCTGGCCGAAGCCTGCCGCCCGCTGGCGTAGCGCCGCCATGGGTGCTAACCGCGCGCCCTTCATCGGCGGAGCGCCCCTGTGGTCCTAGTCAGCGTCATCATGGGCAGCCAGTCCGACTGGGATGTGATGGGCCGCGCCACCGACATGCTGGCAGCGCTGGACGTGCCGCATGAGGCTCGCATCATCTCCGCCCACCGCACGCCAAGGCGGCTGGTAGACTATGCGGAGGGCGCGGCGGCGCGCGGCATCGCCGTCATCATCGCCGGCGCCGGCGGCGCGGCGCACCTGCCCGGCATGGTGGCCAGTATGACGCATCTGCCGGTTCTGGGTGTGCCGGTGGGAAAGGGTGCCTTGCAGGGCATGGATAGCCTGCTGTCCATTGTGCAGATGCCCGGCGGCATTCCCGTTGGTACGCTGGCCATCGGTGCATCCGGCGCCAAAAATGCCGGGCTGCTGGCGGCCTCCATCCTGTCGCTGGGCGATCCGGCGCTGCGGGCGCGGCTGATCGCCTGGCGCGCGGTGCAGACGGAGGCGGTGGGTGACGCTCCCGTCTGAACCCCTGCTCTTCGGCGCCACCATCGGCATCTTGGGCGGCGGGCAGCTCGGCCGCATGTCGGCCCACGCCGCGGCCCGGCTCGGCTACCGCACGCATGTCTTCACGCCGGAGCCGGACAGCCCCGGTGGCGAGGTGGCCTCGGCAGTCACAGTCGCTGCCTTTGAAGACTTTGCCGCGCTCGCCGCCTTCGTGGCCGCCGTCGATGTCGTCACCTTCGAGTTCGAGAACATTGCCCCCGAGGTGCTGGACGAGCTGGACCGCCTCGGCGCCCCATGCCGCCCCGCCACCGCCGCGCTGCGCATCACCCAGGACCGAATTTTGGAAAAGCGCTTCCTGGGTGCCATGGGCATCCCGGTCGCGCCCTGGGGCGAGGCCACCGGGATCGACCTGCCTTTCCCGGTGGTGCTGAAAACGAGCCGGCTGGGCTATGACGGCCGTGGCCAGGCAAGGGTCGAGAATCAGGCCGAGGCCAGCGCCGCGCTGCGCCAGCTCGCCCCGCACCCGCTGGTGTGGGAGGCGTTCATGCCTTTCATCCTGGAAATCTCGGCGGTGGCGGCGCGCGGCGGGGACGGCACCGTGGCCATCTACGACATCGTGGAGAACCTGCACCGCCACCACATTCTGGCCGAAAGCCGGGTGCCGGCCCAGATTGAGGAAGGGACCCGCCACGCCGCCCACGCGCATGTCGGCCGGGTGCTGGAGGGGCTGGAATTCGTCGGCGTTCTGGCGCTGGAGATGTTCGTGATGCCGGACGGCGCGGTGATCGCCAACGAGATCGCGCCGCGGCCGCACAATTCCGGGCACTGGACGATGGATGCCTGCCAGGTCAGCCAGTTCGACCAGCACATCCGGGCAGTGGCCGGGCTGCCGGTGCTGGCGCCGGTGCGCCATGCCGATGTGGTGATGGACAATCTGGTGGGGCCGGAAGGCGCGGCGCGGTGGGCGGCGGCGGTGGCCGACCCGGCCTGCGTGCCGCACTGGTATGGCAAGAAGGATATCAGGCCCGGTCGCAAGCTCGGACATGTGAACTGGCTGGCTATTCCCATCGCTTGAAAGCAGTTTGGCGCGCGGCCATTGTGACATCCAGTCCATCAAGGAGCTGTCCATGACGCCCACTCCCGAGGAGATCGAAGCCACCGCCGGCGCCGAGGAGCAGCTGCGAAAGCAGCAGGATGCCGGCGCCGGCCCCTTCGATTTGACCGGGCTGGACGTTCTGTCCACCGTGTCGGACCTCGCGCTCTCGGCCGCCCAGGGTGCGGGCGAGCTGGCTGTGTCCGCGGCTTCGGGCGCCGTCGAAGTGGTCGGCGGCGTTCTAGGGGCCATCGGCAGCGTGTTCGACGGCTTGTAGCGCCCATCGACATGCAGGGTCGGAATGCGTCCGGCGAACAGCGCCGTCGGACGCGAGCCCGGCCTGGATGCCGATCGTCGCTAGTCCACCGTCAGATTCATCGCCGTCGCCATCTCCTGCCACGCCGTCCACACCTGCTGGATGTCCTGCGCGAATTCCTCCGGCCCTAGATAGGCGGGGATCACATCCATCCCCGTCAGCCGCGCCAGCACATCAGGCCGCTCCATCGTCGCCCGGAACGCGTCGCTGATGCGGCTCAGCACCGGTGCCGGCACCCGCGCCGGTGCCAGCAGGCCGATGAAGCCCGACAGCCCGAACGGCGTGGGATAGCCGAGATCGACAAAGGTCGGGATCTCCGGCAGCGACGGAATGCGCCTGACACTGGTGCAGGCCAGCGGCTTCAGCCGGCCGGACCGGATGTAGTCGCCCGCCACCGTCATGCTGTGGATGGCGCAGGTCACACGCCCGCCCAGCATGTCGGTCAGCAGCGGCGCCTCGCCGCGATAGGCCACATGCGTCATCTCCAGCCGCTCGGCATCCGACAGCATCTGCGTCACCGCATGCCCCGTCGAACCGGCGGAGTAGGAGCCATAGTCCAGCCGCCGCCCACGCGCCCAGGCGACGAATTCGGCCAGCGTGTTGGCCGGGATGCTGGGCTGGATGACGAAGGGCAGCGGCGACAGCCCCATTCGTCCGATGGGGGCGAAGTCGCTCAGCGGCTGGTAGGGCCAACGGCGGAACACCACCGGGCTTTGCACATGCGTCGTGATGGTGAACAGCAGCGTATAGCCATCCGGCGTCGCCCGCGCCGCCGCCTCCGTGCCCACCATGCCACCGGCGCCGGATCGGTTCTCGATGACGATGGGCTGCCCCAGCATGGCCGACATCGGCTCCGCCACCAGCCTAGCCCACACATCGGTGGCGCCGCCCGGCGGCAGCGGCACGACGAAGCGGATCGGCCGGTCCGGCCAGCTTCCCTGGGCGAGGGCCGGCGCGGCCAGGAGCGCGGGCAGTGAGCGGCGATGCATCGTTGTTCCCCCTGTTTTGCGCCAGCCTGCCATGCCCATGGCCTTTTGACGACAACTCAGGCATAGAGCGCGGGACGCGGCCCGAAAGACGCCGCGCCACACACGGTGCGCGGCCCAGCCACGCCCTGATACGAACCGGACTTCCTCCGGCCCGGCATGGCATTTCCGGCCATGTGGGCGGCCTCAACCCTGGCATTTCCTTTGGAAATGGCGGGCCCATCCGCACCACATGCCCCGAAATGCCCGCGCCGAACGTATGCGGGCATGGTCGTCTCGTGCCGTCCTCACCACTGACAAGGGCGACACATGTTCGACAAGTATTTCCGCAAGGACGTTTCCTGGGGCGGCCAGCTCCTCACGCTGGAGACCGGCAAGATCGCCCGCCAGGCCGATGGCGCCGTGCTGGCGCGGCTGGGCGACACCATCGTGCTGTGCACCGTGGTCGGTGCCCGCTCGGTCAAGCCGGGGCAGGACTTCTTTCCGCTGACGGTGAATTACCAGGAAAAGGCGTTCGCCGCCGGCAAGATTCCGGGCGGCTTCTTCAAGCGGGAGGGTCGGCCGAGCGAGAGCGAGACGCTGATCTCCCGCCTCATCGACCGCCCGATCCGTCCCCTGTTTCCGGACGGCTTCCGCAACGAGGTTCAGGTCATCGCCACCGTGCTGAGCCACGACCTGGAGAATGACCCCGACATCGTTGCCATGGTCGGCTGCTCCGCCGCGCTGACGATCTCCGGCATTCCCTTCATGGGCCCGATCGCCGGCGCCCGCGTCGCCTATATCGATGGCGGCTATGTGCTCAACCCGACAGCGGCGCAGCGCAAGCTGTCCAACCTCGACCTGGTCGTCGCCGGCACCGCCGAGGGCGTGCTGATGGTCGAATCCGAGGCGAAGGAGCTGTCGGAAGAGATCATGCTGGGCGCAGTGAAGTTCGGCCATGACAGCTTCCAGACCGTCATCCAGGGCATCATCGAGCTGGCCGAGCATGCCGCCAAGGATGCCTGGGATGTGACGCTGGAAGACCCGGCGCTTGAGGCCCTGAAGGGACGCATCGCAGCACTCGGTACCGCCGACATGGCGACCGCCTACAAGATCACCGAGAAGATGGCCCGCCAGAAGGCGGTTGGCGCCGCCAAGAAGACGGTCATCGCGGCGCTTGAGGCCGAGGGCGCCGACGTCGCTGCCGCCAAGGGCCTGATGAAGCAGCTCGAAGCCGACGTGGTGCGCAACGCCATCCTCGACACCGGCATGCGCATCGACGGCCGCGACACCAAGACCGTGCGCCAGATCGTGGCCGAGGTGGGCGTGCTGCCCCG
>CAXTJY010000244.1:0-6327 GCA_964244395.1 uncultured Rhodovarius sp. | reverse complement strand
GTGAAGTCGGAGGCCAATGAGTCCGAGCCGTTGCTGGCGGCGTTGAAGGCCGGCCATTTCTACGCCACGCAAGGGCCGCAGCTGCATGATGTGACGTGGCTGGAGGACAGGGTCGAGGTGCATTGCTCGCCGGCAGAGTCGGTGGTGGTACTGGGCCGCGGTTCGAAAGCGCAGCCCATGCTGGCGCCGGCGCAGACCCGGGTCACCATCCCGTACGCCCGCGCCGCCGCAAGCCCGTTCCTGCGGCTGCTGGTGATCGACGCGGCCGGGCGGCGGGCCTGGTCGAATCCGGTGTGGAGAGAGACGTAGGACGACGGCCTCGCCGTTGCGCAGAACTGGAGGACATGATGGATCGCGACGCATTGCTGGCCGAGATCACCGAAATCTTCGCCATTCGGGCGGATGGAAATTACGGCCTGTCGGCCATCACCCAGAAGCAGCATGCCTTGCAGGCCGCCTGGCTGGCGGAGAAGGACGGGCTTCCTTCGGCGATGATTGCCGCCGCGTTGATGCACGACATCGGCCACATGGTGCACGACCTGGGCGACGACCCCGCCTCCGAAGGGGTGGACGACCACCATGAGGCGCTGGGCCATGAGTGGCTCACCGCGCATTTCGGGCCCGAGGTGACGGAGCCGGTGCGTCTGCATGTGGCGGCCAAGCGGTATCTGTGCGGGGCGGAGGCCGACTACTTCGCCAAGCTGTCGCCGGACAGCGTGCGCAGCCTGGCCCTGCAGGGCGGGCCGATGGACGCGGCCGAGATTGCGGCGTTCCGGGCGATCCCGGAATGGCGGGAGGCGGTGCAGCTTAGGCGCTATGACGAGCAGGCCAAGGTGAAGGGGTTGCAGACGCCTGATGTCGAGCATTTCATGCCGCATGTGGCGGCCTGCGTCAGGCGATCAGCTCAACCGTTTTGAGGTGGCCCGGTCAAGCCCGGCCATGACGGGGAAGCCAGCGCGGCCCTGACCCGCGCCGGAGTGGCCGGCAGGTCCAGCACCTCGCAGCCCAGGTGGGCGATGGCGTCGTTGATGGCGTTGACGATGGCGGCCGGCGGGCCGATGGCGCCGCTCTCGCCGATGCCCTTCTGGCCGAAGCGGCTGATCGGGCTGGGGGTGTGCATGTGGTGGATGTCGATGGCCGGCACGTCAGAGGCGCCGGGCAGCAGGTAGTCCAGCATGGTCGTCGCCAGGGGTTGCCCGCTGTCGTCGAACGGCATCTCTTCCAGCAGCGCGGTGCCGATACCTTGCGCGGTGCCACCCAGCACCTGGCCATCGGCGACCATCGGGTTCAGCAGCGTGCCGCCGTCTTCCACGATGATGTAGCGCAGCAATTCCACCCGGCCGGTGGCGGGGTCCACCGCCGCCTCCACCGCGTGGCAGGCGTAGCTGAAGGTGCCGGTGTCGCGCCGCGTCTTGTGGCCGATGGTGCAGTCCAGACCCTGCGCCTGCATGGCCTCGGTCAGGCTTTGCGGGGCGCGGAAGAAGGCGCGGGCGATTTCTGCCACGCTGATCGAAGCGCCGCCCGCATGCACGGCGCCGGCCTCGAAGCGGGCCTCCGGCGCCTGCAGGAGGTGGGCGCCCATGGGGGTGAGGCGGGCCACCAGCTCGGCGCAGGCATCGGCCACCGCGCCGCCGGCCATCACCGCGGCGCGGCTGCCCCAAGTGCCGGTGGAGTAGGGGGTGAGCGCGGTGTCGCCGTGCACGACCTGCACCTGGGCCACCGGCACGCCCAGGATTTCGTGCGCGACCTGGGCCAGGGTGGTCTCCATGCCCTGGCCATGGCTGTGCACGCCGACGCGGATTTCCAGGCCGCCATCTGGGGTCAGGCGAGCCTGGCAGGGTTCGGCGCCGGGCACGAATGGGATGCCCCAGCCGGAATACACCGAGGTGCCGTGCGCGCCCTGCTCGCAGAACACCGAAAAGCCCTGGCCGATAAGGCGACCGTCGGTGCGGGCTGCGGCCTGGCGTAGCGCAAAGCCGGCGGTGTCGATGGCCAGGGCTGCGCGGCGCAAGGCTTCCGGATAGTCGCCGCTGTCGAAGATTCTGCGCGTGATGTTGGTGTAGGGCATCGCCTCCGGCGGCGGCAGGTTACGCAGGCGCAGCGCGACCGGGGAGATTCCCGCGGCGCGGGCCACGGCGTCCAGCGTCGTCTCCAGCGCGTAGCAGACGCCGGTCCGCGCCACGCCACGGTAGGGCAGGATGGGCGGCTTGTTGGTCGCCACGCTCCAGGTGCGGCAACGGTAGCGCGGCACGATATAGGGGCCGGGCAGGATCGAGCCGATCTGCGCCGCCTCCAGGCAGGCGGAGAACGGATAGGCGGAGTAGGCGCCGGCATCGACATGCGCCTCGCAATCCAGCGCCAGGATGGTGCCGTCGTGGTCGGCATGCACGGTGATGTCGTAATGGTGCTCGCGGCAATTCGCCTGGGCCGAAAAACCCTCGCGGCGGTCCTCGACCCAGCGCAGCGGCGTGCCCCCCAACCGGCGCGCGAGCCAGCCGATGGCGACCTCCTCCTGCAACAGGATGCCTTTGTAGCCGAAGCCCCCGCCGACGTCGGGCGAGATGATGCGCACCGCGGATTCGGGCAGGCCCAGGCACTCGGCAAGGCCAGTCTTGGTGACGTGCACCATCTGGCTGGCGCTGTGCATTTCCAGCTGGCCGGTGCGGCTGTCCCACCGCGCGACGACGCCGCGGCCCTCGATGGGCGCCATGTGCTGGCGGGCGGTGCGCAGGCGGCGGCGCACCACGATGGGGGCAGCGATGTCGGACAGGTCATCGTCGACCAGGCTGTGCAGCACCACGTTGTCGGGCCAACCGGCGTGGAGGGTGGGGCCGGTACGGTGGGCCAGCATGTCGGTGGCGGCGGGCAGCTCTTCGATGTCGAGGGTGATCCTCTCGCAAATGTCCTCCGCCTCGGCCCGACTGGCGGCCACGACCATGGCGATGGGCTCGCCCACCTGGCGCACCCGGTCGCGCGCCAGCGGCCATTGATCGGAGCGGCGGAAGCCCGGCAGGGCGGAAGGCGCGCGGATGGGCAGGACGCCGTCGAGGTCCGCCATGGTGAAGACCTGCGCACCGGCCGGGGCGCGGACCCCACGCAGGATGCCATGGGCGACGGGGCTGCGCAGGAAGGCGACCTCCAGCATGCCGGGCAGGCGGATGTCGGCCACATACAGGCCGCGCCCGCGCATGAAGCGATCGTCTTCCTTGCGCGGGATGCTGGCGCCGACCCCCTGTTGCCCGGTCGCTCCCGCCGTCATGGCGGGGCGTGACCCCGCCATCTCCTATAGGGTGGCGCCAGGCGGTTACGAGGCGGCCGGCTGTGCGGCTGTGTGGGCGGCGTCGCCCGTGCCATCCCCTTAGCAGGCCACCCTCGCCTCAAGCGGCGATGGCCTGGGGCAGGATCGGCGCCGTCGCCTCGTGCCGGACGCCGTCCTTCAGGCAGAAGGCCGGCTGCAGCAGCCGGTCCGCCACTACCTCGGTGCCTTCATTGTCGCCCAGCCGGAAGCGGCCGCGATGGTCCGCCAGGACCGAAACATCCGCCGCGGCGCCGATGCGCAGCGTGCCCAGCCCGTCCTCGCGCTTAAGCATCGTCGCCGGCCCGGTCGTCACCATGCGCACGACCTGGTCGAACGGCACGCCCAGCGCCAGCAACTCGCTCATCGCCAGGGTCAGGGAAAACTTCGCCTTGCCGGCGAAGGGATGGTCCTCCTCCGGGTCCGAATGGTTCGAGGGCGTGCCGGGCGGGGCCGGAATGCGCGTGTTATAGCCATGCATGTCGGCGCCCAACGTATCCGGCATGATGCCGGCATCGAGGCTGATGCGGGCCATCTTGAAACTGAAATGGCTGCCATGGCCGACATCGACCTTGAGGCCGGCATCCAGCGCCGCCTGGACGATGCCGTGCACCCGCCCTGTGCGCCGGTCCACGAAGCCGCCGGGATGGCGGGTGAAGGGGTGGGCCAGGATGTCGCCGGGGCGCAGCAGAGGCACGACCAAAGGCAGGATCTCGTCGGCATCCACGCCGTTGGCGCCACTCTCCGGCGTAGGCCAAAGCTGGCCGAAATGGCAATAGACCGGCAGATCGGCCTCGCGCCCGATCTGCGCCGCCTTTTCCAGCACCTTGAGGCCGAAGCGGGCCATGCCGCCCAGTTCGGCATGTGCCTTCACCCCGCGAACCAGGTGCGGGTTGGCGCGAGCGGCCTTCACCGTGGCGTCCACATCGACGTGCTCGGGGCCGTACAGGCCGGGGTAGAAGTGGCCTTCGAGACCGCCCACGACATAGGCACTGATGAAGGCCAGCACTTCGGACTTCGCCGGCTTGGCGATGAACTCCACAAAGCCCGGCAGGGTCATGCAGGAGGACCCGCCCTGGTCGACCAGCGTGGTCACGCCGCTATCCACGCCGGCCATATCCGCCGGCAGGCCGAAGCGGCCCGACACGTAGGTGTAGATATGCGCATGGGTGTCGATCATGCCCGGCAGCACGATCTTGTCGCGCACGGAGGTGACCTCGCGCGCCGCGCTGGGCAGGATCTCGTCCGAGATGGCGGCGATGCGGCCATCCTTGATGGCCACGTCCATCACGCCATCCAGGCCGGTCGCCGGGCATACCACCCGGCCGCCCTTGAGCAGGATATCGTATTGCATGACGTCTCTCCCTCAATAGCCGTATTTGCGCAGCACCAACCGCTCCAGCCCCGCCACCGCACCATACAGCACCAGGCCGACGACGCAGAGCATACCGATCGAAGCCAAGATCAGCGCCGTCTCCGCCTGGCTGGAGGCGAAAAGGATGAGGTAGCCCAGCCCGGCCTGGGCGGTGATGAACTCGCCGACGATGATGCCGATGATGGCGAAAGTGACCGCGATCTTCAGGCCCGAGAAGATGTGCGGCAGCGCATAGGGGAAGCGCACGGACAGAAACACCTGCCAGGAGCGGGCAGTCAGCGCCCGGCACATCCGCAGCATGTCGGGCGGCGTGGCGTTCAGCCCCGTCAGCGTCGCGATCACCACCGGGAAGAAAGCGATGAACATCGAAAACGCCAGCCGCGAGGACGAGCCGATGCCGAGCCAGACGATGAAGAGCGGTGCCAGCGCGATTTTCGGGATAAGCTGGAAGAACACCACGTTGGGGTACAGCGCGGCGCGGGCCCATTTTGAATAGGCCAGCAGTACGGCCAGGGAAATGCCCAGCACAGTGGCGAGCAGGAAGCCAATGGCGGCCTCGGTGCCGGTCGGGACGGCGTGCTGCAGCAGGAAGGGCCAGGCGATCAGCGTCTTGCGGTAGATGTCCGCCGGAGACGGCAGGATGACTTCGGGCACGTTATAGGCATCGACCGCCCACTGCCACGCCAGCAGAACGGCGACCGCAAAGAGGATCGGCAGGAGGATGAGAGCGGCGGGGTGTCGCGCGGGGTCACGCCGTTCCGAACGCGTAGTGGCGGCCGGTGCGCCCTGCGGCAGCAGAGGTTGGTCGATGCTTTCGGGGCGGGG
The DNA here is from genome assembly GCA_964244395.1 of uncultured Rhodovarius sp. Taxonomy (GTDB): domain Bacteria; phylum Pseudomonadota; class Alphaproteobacteria; order Acetobacterales; family Acetobacteraceae; genus Rhodovarius. Next base: position 832 of record CAXTJY010000244.1, on the reverse strand, counting down.
CAGAACCTGGCTCATGCCGCGGCCCCGGACGCGGCAGGCGTGGCCTGGAAGATTGCGTACGCCATCAGGCCGCGGCCTTGATGCTGTGCTCGATCATGCCGCGCAGCCGCGCCACGATGGCGGTGAAGGCGGCACTGTCCTGCACGGTCTCGTCACGCGGCCGATCGAAGGGGATGCGCAGATCGGCTACCACCACCGCCGGGCGGCGCGTCATCACCAGCACGCGGTCGGACAGCAGCACCGCCTCGCGGATCGAGTGGGTGATGAAGATGCCGGTCTTGCGGTGCCGCGCCCACAAATCGAGCAGCACCAGCGCCATCTCGTCGCGGGTGATGGCGTCGAGCGCGCTGAACGGCTCGTCCATCAGCATGATCGAAGGCTCGTGGATGAGGGAGCGGCACAGGGCGACGCGCTGGCGCATGCCGCCGGAAAGCTCGCGCGGCCGCTTCTCCATGAAGTCGGCCAGCCCGACCTCGCGCAGCAGCTCCTCGGCGCGGAGGACGTAATCCTCGCGCCTCAGCCGCATCATCTGGATCGGGAACAGCACGTTGTCCCGCGCGCTGAGCCAGGGCAGCAGCGTGGCATCCTGGAAGACCAGGCCGGCGTCGCGGCGCGGGCCGGTCATCGGCGTACCGGCCACGGTGATGCTGCCGGCGGTGATCGGCTCCAGCCCGGCCAGCATCATCAGCAGGGTGGATTTGCCGCAGCCGGAAGGGCCGAGGATAGAGACGAATTCGCCTTCCGCGACGTCAAAGCTGACGCCCGCCACCGCTTCCACCGGGCCGGCCGGAGAGGCGTAGGTCTTGCGAACGCCGCGGAGGCTGATCACGCC
>CAXTJY010000243.1:0-6344 GCA_964244395.1 uncultured Rhodovarius sp. | reverse complement strand
GGCCAATGGGGTGGACGAGTTCCACTTCTACACGCTGAACCGGCCGGACCTGGCTTACGCGGTGGCGCATCTGCTGGGCGCGCGAGCCGTCAAGGCGGGCTGAACCGGGCTTCCATTCGGATGTTGGTGAAGCCGGTGCCCCATTGGGCATCCGGCATCCGGGCGGTCTCCGCGAAGCCATAGGTCTGGTAAAGGTGAATGGCCGCGTCCAGCCCGGCCATGGTGTAGAGATACACGCCCTGAAACTGTGCCGCGTGATCCATTGCCGCTTGCATCAGCTTCCGCCCCCAGCCCTGGCCGTGCAGCCGATCGTCCAGGATGAACCAGCGCAGCTGCGCCAGGGGCGATTGCGCTCCGTCGATGGCAATGCTGCCCAGCACCCGGCCGGAATCGTCCAGCACGGCGGCGAAGAACCCGCGTTCATCCATCGCTTCCAGAAAACCGCCCAGCGCGGTGGCCACCCGCGTTTCGAAGCTGACGCCGAAGCCGTGGCTGGCGGCGTAGTACCGGCCATGCAGCGCTGCCACGTCGCCAACGGCGCCGGGGACATAGCCGGTGACCAGCCTCACAAATGTCGCCCGCGTTCGAGGATCTCCAGCGTGTAGTCGCGATAGCTCATGCCCAGCGCCTCGGCCCGCTCCAGCCGGCGCAGGGCGATCTCACGCGGCGGGGTGCGCCAGGCGCGGCGATGGGCGCGGCGCCAGATCCAGGCCTGCCAGGACAAGTCGGCAGTATCGTCCAGCGGTGGGCCGCCATTATGGCCGAGGTCGGGCATGAAGCGAATCGTGCCACCGGCGACGCCGCAGGTCCACCAGCCTGTGCCCGCCACGAAACTGTCATATAACGGCGCAATGTCCGACCTCGCCCTGAAAGCATCGCGTTGATCGAGGCGCGCTTCGTCCTGAAGCTCGCCGGCGCCGCCGCCCTGCTGCTCTGGGGTGTCCACATGGTGCAGACCGGGGTGCTTCGGGCCTATGGCGGCCGCCTGCAAGCCATGCTGGGGGAGGCGCTGCGGCGGCCCTGGCGCGCCATCCTGGCCGGGCTTGGCGTGACCGCCATCCTGCAATCCAGCACCGCCACGGCGCTCATGGTCGGCTCCTTCGCCGCCGCCGGCATCGTGGCGCTGCTGCCCGCCCTGGCCACCATGCTGGGTGCCAATATCGGCACCGCGCTGATCGTTCAGCTGCTGTCCTTCGACACGGCCTGGCTGTCCCCGGCGCTGATCCTGGGCGGGGTGGTGGCGTTTCGCGGCGCGGGGCGGACCCGCACCCGCGACCTGGCTCGCGTCGCCATTGGGCTGGGGTTGATGCTTCTGTCGCTATCGTTGCTGGGCGAGACGCTGCGTCCCATCGAGGCGTCGCCACTGCTCGTCACGCTGCTGCAAGGCCTGGCCGATGCGCCGCTGATCAACCTGCTGAGCGCGGCGAAGTCATGGCCGCTGTTCTGGTCCATCGCGGCCATCATCGCCTGGGCGGCGCATTCCTCGGTGGCCGGGGTATTGTTCGTGGCCTCGTTGGCAGCCGGTGGCGCGGTGGGGCCGGAGACGGCGTTGGCCATGGTTCTGGGCGCCAATCTGGGCACCGCCTTTAATCCGCTGCTGGCGGCGCGCGGCGGCAATGGCGGCCTGGCACGGCTGCGCCTGCCCTTGGGCAACGTGCTGAACCGGGCGCTGGGCTGCGCGCTGGGCCTGGCGCTGTTGCCGCAGGCCGGCGCCGCTTTGGCGGCGCTGGATTCCACGCCGGCGCGCTTGGTCGCCAACGCGCATCTGGGCTTCAACCTGGCCACCGCACTGCTGGCCTGGCCGCTGCTGGCCCCGCTGGCCTGGCTGCTGAAGCGGCTGCTGCCCGAGCCGCCGCCCGATGCGGACCCCGCGGCGCCGCGCTACCTCGACCCTTCGGCGCTGGAAACACCCTCGGTCGCCCTGGCAAATGCGACGCGCGAGGCGCTGCGCATCTCCGACGCCCTGGCCCGGATGCTCGCGGCCTCCGCCCGCGCCTTCCTGGTGCAGGATCGTGAGGCGCCGCGCATCGTCGCCCGGCAGGATGACGTGGTCGACCGGCTGCACCACCACGTGCACGCCTATCTCGGCGCCATACCCGCCGAGGCATTGAGCGATGAGGAGCGGCGCCGGCTGGCCGAGCTGCAGCATTTCGCCATCGCCCTGGAGCAGGCGGCCGACGTGCTGGCCCGTGACGTGGCGCAGCAGGCGGCCAAGCGCCAGCGCCGCGGCCTGGCACTGGCGGCAGAGGACCAGGCTGTGCTGGCCGAGGTGCATGCCGCACTGGCCGACCAGCTCAACCTGGCCGTGGCGGTGCTGATGACTGCCGACCTGGGCGCCGCCCGCCGGCTGGTGGCGGCCAAGGAGGCGCTGCGCGAAACCGAACGCCGCGCCGCCCGCCGCGTCGCCGCCACCGGCACCGTGCCGGCCGCGCAAGGCGGCGCTGGCCCGGGCTTCGTGCTGGATGCGGTGCGGGATTTGCGCCGGGTAGGCGCGCATCTGGCGGGGATGGCGCATCCCCTGCTGGAGCGGCATGGCGAATTGCTGGCAAGCCGGCTGCGGCCGGCCGAGGATGTAGCGGTGGGGTAGTGTTGCCCATCCGGCGACGCCCGGAACAGGGCTATCAGCCAAGCCTCGATAAGGGTCGACCGTCTGGCATCCATCGGCACCCCGCATGGCGTCGGTACCGGCCACCTGTTCGAGGAACCGCCGCACATACGTCGTCTTGCCCACACCATCTGGCCCCGCGATGAGCCACAACGTTCCGGTCACCGCGCCGCCAAAGCCTCCGTCCGATACGCATCCAGCAGCTTCAGCCCGCCCCCCTTCTGCTCGACGTGCCAGAACGCCCAGCCATTGCAGCTCGGCGCCTCCTGCACCGCGGCGCCCACCGCGTGGATACTGCCGGCGGCCCGGCCGCAGCCGATGGAGCCGTCCGCGCCCACGGTCGCCCGCCAGCGGCGCTGTCGGTCCGTCAGGATGGTGCCTGGGGGCAGTGTGCCGTTCTCCACCAGCGTGCCGAAGGGCAGGCGGGGCTGTTCACGCTTGGTCGGCGCCACTAGCGCTGAGGTCTCGCTGAGCGGTTCGACCGCCGCGATGCGCGCCTCGGCCGCGTCGGCGTAGGCTGGCTCGCGCTCGATCCCGATGAAGCGTCGCCCCAACCGCCGCGCCACCGCCGCCGTGGTGCCGCTGCCCAGGAAGGGGTCCAGGATGACTTCGCCTGGCGCGGTGCAGGCCAGGATGACCCGGTGCAGCAGCGCCTCCGGCTTTTGCGTCGGGTGCAGCTTGGCACCGGCATCGTCGCGCAGGCGTTCGTGCCCGGTGCAGAGCGGGATGAACCAGTCGCTGCGCATCTGCACATCGTCGTTCAGCGCCTTCATCTGCTGGTAGTTGAAGCGGTGCTTGCTTTCCGGGCCCCGCGCCGCCCAGATCAGCGTCTCATGCGCGTTGGTGAAACGGCGGCCGCGGAAATTCGGCATCGGGTTGGCCTTGCGCCAGACCACGTCGTTCAGCAGCCAGAAACCCAGGTCCTGCAAGGCGGTGCCGAGGCGGAAGACGTTGTGATAGGCGCCCATGACCCAGATGGTGCCATCCCGCCGCAGAACTCGCCGACATTCGGACAGCCAGGCGCGGGTGAAGGCATCATACGCCGCGAAGTCGCTGAACTGGTCCCAGGCATCGTCCACGGCATCGACCAGGGAGTGGTCGGGCCGATGGAGGCTGCCTCTCAGCTGCAGGTTATAGGGCGGGTCGGCGAAGATGGCGTGCACGCTGGCTGGCGGCAGGCGCTTGAGGGCGGCCACGCAATCGCCCCGCAGCACCGTGTCGAGCGGCAATTCAAGCCCCGCGCCCAAGCCACCACTCCGCTTCCAGGCGCCAAGCCGGCGCGGCGCGCCCGGGCATCCCGGCGCGGCGCGCACCATGAATCACTGGGGAGTCAGCCGTCAACCGCGGACCAGGTTCAACCCAGCATCAGCCAAAGCGCCGCCACCCCCAGCAGGATCGACAGGGTCAGCATTCGCGTCAGCACCATCGCCAGGATAGCCACCGCCGCGGCCGCCGCGTAGCGCCAGCCGCCCGCCGCAAGGTTGGGCAGGATGAAGGCCACAAAGATGCAACCGGGCATGTGCACCAGCATCGCCTCGACGAAGCGTGGCGGCCGCCAGACTCGCAGCACGGCATAGCCGCCGGCGCGGGCGGCATAGGTCGCCAGCGCCATGCAGAAAATCGCCAGCAGCACGTCCCAACGCAGGGTCACTTCCGCAAATCCCTCCAGGCCCCGGCCGCGCTGCCGCCCAGCGCGCCCGCCAGCACCGGCCAGGGCTGCCCGAGCCCCACCGCCTGTACTGCCAGGGCCAGTGCCGCGGCCACGCCCCACGGCATCAGGTCGCCCCGGCCGCGCCACAGCGTCACCAGCAATGCGCACAGCGTGGCCAGCCCTGCGAACAGCAACGGGTGCCCCGGCTGGATATCGATCACCGCCGACAGCGCATGGCCGGCCGAGACGCAGCCCGTCCACCACACCCAGGTCGGCAGCCCCAGGCCGAGCAGGAATGCCGCGTCCCGCCGGCCCCGCCGCATCTCGTTGACCGACAGCGCGAAGGAATGGTCCGTCACCGTGAACAGGCTGAGCCAAAGCCGCCACCCGCGCAGCCCATGGAACCACGGCGCCAGCGAGGCGCTCATCGGCGCCATGCGCATATTGATGACGAACACCGCCAGCGTCACCGCCAGCACCGGCACCGGCGAGGACCAGGCGCCCAGCGCCACCAGCTGCGAGGTGCCGGCGAAGACCAGGGCGCTCATCACCGCGGCTTCCAGCATCGACAGGCCCTCGCCGGCTGCCAGAACCCCCACCACCAGGCCGAAGGGGGCGAAGCTGGGCAGCAGCGGCACAACCATGCGCATGCCCTGGCGGAAGCCGCCCCAGGTGAACTGTATGGAGCCGCTCACTGCCGCAGCGCGGTCAGCCGGGCTTCCGCCTCGTCCGGCTCGGTGCCCAGGGCGGCCTCGGCCACATCGCGGCCGAAGCCGGCGCGGGCCAGCATGCCCAGCCATTTGAGGCGAAGCGGGGCATCGGGCTCGTCCCGTGCAAAGGGGCCGATGCGGCGCTTGCGGCACAGGGCCAGCGCGGCATCGGCTTCGGCGGGTGCGTCCTCCAGCGCGGCCCGGGCATCGCCCTGGCCGATGCCTTTGGCGGCCAGATGCGCCACCACGGCCCGGCGCGAGCGGCCACCCCGGGCCAGGCGGCGGGCGCGGGCGACGGCGAAATCCGCGTCGTTCACCGCGCCGGCTGAGACCATGGCGGCCGCGATTGACTTCGCCGCCGCCAGGCCCGCCGCCAGCTCCTCCGCCACTTCCCGACCCTCGGCCTGCGCGGCGCGCGCCCAGCGCCGCAGCCGGTTGCCCAGCACCCGCGCCAGCCCCGCCTCGGTGGTAGCGTAGCGCGAGAGGTGCAGCAGGGCGGCCTCCCGGAGCCGGGTCTCGCTGGGCGGCTTGCCGGCGGGTTTGGCCGCCGGTTTCCCGTCCTGACGCGGCCCTTCCGCACGCTTCCTGGAAAACGCCATGCGAGGGGTTGTGCCACAGGTTGGCGCGCGCCGCAGCCGGGGCGGAACGCCCGTGGGCGGGCCGCGCCGCCTGGCCGCCTGCGGGCAATCCGCGGCAGGTCACGGCCATTCGGCAACGCGGAGTGTAGGCGGCTGGCTCCGCCGCCTCCCCCCTGTGGGCCAGAAGGTCGTGTCCTACCCCAGCGCCAGCATCTTGCGGAACACGCTGGGCAGATCGGCCTGCACGGTCGCGGCCAGTCCATCGGGCAGCGCCGGCACCGCGCCCGCCAGCACCCGCAGCGACAATTCGCGATGCGTCAAAGTGTGCGTCACCAGCCCGGCCTCGCGCCAATTCACCCCAGGCGCCGGCGCGTGCTGCATCGCCTCCGCGTCACCCCACTCCGCCGCGCGCCACGGCGTGCCGGGCACCTCCAGCATGCCGCCGAACAGCCCGGCTTCGGGCCGCCGCCGCGCACCCGCCCTCCCTTGCGCGTCACGCAACAGAAAATGGACGCCATGCAAGGCGCCACGCGGCTTCTTGCCGGCCTTGACCGGCAGGTCGTCCTGGATGCCGGCGGCCCGCCCCGCGCAGGCGCCGAGCCACGGGCATAGCGCGCAGGCCGGCCGGCGCGGCGTGCAGATCGTGGCGCCCAGGTCGTACAGTGCCTGGGCGAAGTCGCCCGGCGCCGCGCTGGCTGCCTGCTGTGCCATGAACGCCTGGGCCAGCACCGCCAGCCGTGGCCTCGCAGCCGGCAGGGGCGTCTGCACGGCGAAAAGCCGCGCCATCACCCGCTCGACCA
>CAXTJY010000242.1:708-6373 GCA_964244395.1 uncultured Rhodovarius sp. | reverse complement strand
AAAGCCTGGAAGCCGATGGCCTGGCCTTCGCCGACGGCAAGCTGGTGGCCGCGCCGCCGGATCGCGACTTCGCCCGCGAGCCTATCCTGATGCTGCGCATCGTCCAGGCCGCGCGCGACCGGTCGCTGGAAATCCATCCGCTGGCGATCCGCGCCCTGATCCGCCATGCCCGCCAGGCCGAGCGGCTGCGGTCGGACCCCGATGCAGGGGTGCTGTTCCTCGATATCCTGATGGGCCGCGACGCCGCCAAGTGGCTGGGCCTGTTGAACGAGACCGGCTTCCTCTCACGCTATCTGCCGGACTGGGCGCGTATCGTCGGCCTGATGCAGTTCGACACCTACCATGTCTTCACGGTGGACGAGCACACCATCCAGGCCGTCGGCGTGTTGCAGCAGTTGGAGGCCGGCGGGCTGGATTCAGTGGCGCCGGTGGCCAGCGAGCTGGTGGGCCAGCTGCAGTCGCGCCGCGCCCTCTACGTCGCCACCCTGCTGCACGACATCGCCAAGGGCCGTGGCGGCGACCACAGCGAACTCGGCGCCCGCATCGCCACCGAGGTCTGTCCCCGGCTCGGGCTCTCCCCGGAGGAGACGGAGACCGTCTCCTGGCTCGTGCTGCATCACCTGCTGATCAGCCAGACCGCGTTTAAGCGCGACATCGAGGACCCCAAGACCATCCTGGACATCGCCGACGTTGTGCAGTCGCCGGAGCGGTTGCGGTTGCTGCTGGTCCTCACGGTGGCCGACATGCGCGCGGTCGGCCCCAAGGTGTGGAACGGCTGGAAGGCGACCCTGCTGCGCGAGGTGTACTGGCGCGTGTCGGAGGTTCTGGCCGGCGGGCTGACGGTGCCGGAGCGCGACGTGCGGGTGGCCCGAGCCAAGGAATCGGTGGCCGAGGCGCTGGTCGGCTGGCCGCAATCGGACATCGAGAAATATCTGTCGCTCGGCTACCCCGGCTACTGGCTGAGTTTCGACGCCGAGACTCATTCCCGCCACGCCAGCATCATCCGCGAGGCGGAGGCCGAGGGCGCGCCGTTGACGGTGCGCAGCGCCGTGCTGGAGGCCCGCGCGGTGACCGAGATCACCGTCTATGCCCTGGACCATCCCGGCCTGTTCTCGCGCATCTCCGGCGCGCTGGCGGTGGCGGGGGCGTCCATCGTCGATGCCCGCATCCACACGCTGACCAACGGCATGGCGCTGGACACCTTCTGGGTGCAGGACAGCGCCGGCGGCGCCTTTGACATTCCCGGCCGCCTGGCCCGGCTGTCGGTGCTGATCGAGCACGCGTTGAACGGTCGGCTGAAGCTGGCGCAGGAAATTCGCAAGGTACGGCGGGAGCCGGCGCGGCTGCGCGCGGTGACGGTGCCGGGCCGGGTGGTGGTGGACAACCACGCCTCCAACACACACACCATCATCGAGGTGAACGGCCGCGACCGGCCCGGGTTGCTGCACGACGTGACGGCGGCGATTTCCGAGCAAGGGCTGCAGATCGCGTCCGCCCACATCACCACCTACGGCGTGCGGGCGGTGGACGTCTTCTACGTGAAGGACGTGTTCGGCCTGAAGGTGGACAATGAGCGCAAGCTGGCGCCGTTGCGGGCTGCCTTGCTGGACGCGCTGACGCCGCCGGAGCCGGTGCCGGCCTGATCGGAATGACGGAGCGGGACAGCCTCTCCGTCATGGCCGGGCTCGACCCGGCCATCTCCCCGGGGCAAGGCGCGCCTGGTGTCCAGGAGATGGCCGGGTCGGGGCCCGGCCATGACGGAGTGGGGTTGGTGTCGCCCCTCCAGGCCATCACCTAGCGATGTTCCGCGCCATCGCGACCGTCGGCGGCTGGACCATGCTCAGCCGCATCCTGGGTTTCTGCCGCGACGTCCTGATCGCTGCGTTCCTCGGCGCCGGTCCGATGGCCGATGCCTTCTTCGTCGCCCTCAAGCTCCCCAACCTGTTTCGCCGGCTGTTCGGCGAGGGCGCCTTCAACGCCGCCTTCGTCCCCGCCTTCGCTGCCGCCCTGACCCGCCAGGGGCCCACGGTAGCGCGCCGCCTGGCCGAGCGACTGGCCACATTGATGGCGCTGTGGCTCGCCCTGCTGTGTGGCCTGGGCATCGTTTTCATGCCGCAGGTGCTGGCCGTGCTGGCGCCGGGCTTCGCCGCCCGCGGCCCTGCGCAGGTCGCGCTGGCGGTGGAACTGACGCGGATCGTCTTTCCCTACCTCGTCTTCATCTGCCTCACCGCGCTGGTGTCGGGCGTGCTGAACTCCATGGGCAGGTTCACCGCGGCGGCCGCCGCGCCGGTCTTCTTCAACATCCTGTCGATGGCGGCGTTGGTGGGCCTCGCCCCCTTCGTTGCCACCCCTGCACATGCGCTGGCCTGGGGGGTGACCGCATCCGGTGCCGTACAGCTCGGGCTGGTGTGGTGGGCGGCGGCGCTGGCGGGGATGGGGCTGCTGCCCGTTATCCCCCGGCTCTCGGCCGCCGAGAAAGCCGTGCTGCGCAAGATGGTGCCGGGCTTGCTGGGCGCCGGCGTCACCCAGCTCAACCTGGCGGTGGACGTCATCATCGCTTCGCTGCTGCCGGTCGGCGCGGTGTCGCTGCTGTATTATGCGGACCGGGTGGCCCAGCTGCCGCTGGGGGTCGTCGGCATCGCCATTTCCACGGCGCTGCTGCCCACCCTGGCGGCGCAGCTGTCCGGCGGCCAGGCGCTGGCGGCGCATCGCAGCATGAATCGCGGGCTGGAAATCACCCTGGCGCTGTGCGTGCCGGCCGCGGTGGCGCTGGCGGTGCTGGCGGAGCCGATCATGGGAGTGCTGTTCCAGCGCGGCGCCTTCACCGCCGCCGATGCCCAAGGCGCCGCCAACGTGCTCGTCGCATATTCCGTCGGCCTTCCCGCCTTCGTCCTGGTGAAAGCGCTGGCCCCAGGCTTTTTCGCCCGCGGCGACACCCGCACGCCGGTCATCATCGGCCTGGCCTGCGTGGCGCTGAACCTCGGCCTGAACGGGCTGTTCCTGTTCAGCGGCTGGCTCGGCGCGCCGGGCATTGCCCTGGCCACGGTCATCTCTGCCTGGGCCAATGCCCTGGCCCTGGCCTGGCTGTTGGCCCGGCGCGGCCTGTGGGTGGCCGACCGCAGGCTGCGCCAGGCCCTGCCCGGCATGCTGGGGGCGGCGGCCGCGATGGGCGTGGTGCTGGCGCTTTGGCGCTGGCAGCTCCCCATGCAGCCTGGCGCCAGCGGCGCCACCTTGCTGCTGCTGGGCTGCCTGCTGGGCGCCGCCGTCTATTTCGCCCTGGCGCAGTGGTGGGGCGGGCTGGACCTCCGGGCGCTGCGAAAGACCCTGCGCCGGAGCTGAGGCGCCGCTCGCCATCGCCATAGGTTTCGTTCCAGCAGCGCGATCAGCGCCCGCTCCCGTGGCTGCCGCTCCTACACGTTTACCCCCGGCTCCCAATTGATGCTCAGCACGCCATTCTGGAACGTCGGGCCGTTCGGATAATTCGACAGCGGCCGCGTCCGCTTGGAAAAATACGCGGCGGTTGACGCTGCGCGCCGGCTGGGCGAACCGTGGCGACATGAACCGCGTCTTCTCCGGCATCCAGCCCTCGGGCGTGCCCACCCTCGGCAACTACCTTGGCGCCATCCGCAACTGGGTCCCGATGCAGGACAGCACCGACTGCCTGTTCTGCATCGTCGATCTGCACGCCATCACCCAGCGGCAGGACCCCGCCGAGCTGCTGGCCAACACCCGCGAAATGGCCGCCTCCCTCATCGCTTGCGGCTTGAGCCCGGAAAAATGCGTCCTGTTCGTGCAAAGCCACGTCGCCGCCCACGCCCAGCTCGCCTGGGTGTTCAACTGCGTGGCGCGGCTGGGCTGGCTGAACCGGATGACGCAGTTCAAGGACAAGGCGGGGAAGGACCGCGAGGCCGCCTCCACCGGCCTGTACGTCTATCCCAACCTGATGGCCGCCGACATCTTGGTCTATCATGCCAATCAGGTGCCGGTGGGCGACGACCAGCGGCAGCATCTGGAGCTGGCGAACGACATCGCCGAGAAGTTCAACCACGATTACGGCGTCGGTTTCTTCCCGCATATCGAACCGCTGATCCAGGGCGTCGCCGCCCGGGTGATGAGCCTGCGCGACGGGTCGAAGAAAATGAGCAAGTCAGACCCGTCCGATCAGTCGCGCATCAACCTGAACGACGATGCGGACGTGATCGCCAACAAGATCAAGCGGGCGACGACGGACCCGGAACTGCTGCCGGACGATCTCGCGGCGCTGGAGGGCAGGCCAGAGGCGCGCAACCTGGTCGGCATCCTGGCCGCAGTGACCGGCAGCACGCCCGAGGCAGTATTGGCTGAGCATGCCGGCAAGGGCTTCGGCGCCTTCAAGCCGGTGCTGACCGACGCGCTGGTGGCGCATCTCGGCCCCATCCGTGCCGAGATGCTCCGCTTGCTGGAGGACCCCGGCGCGCTGGATACCGCGCTGCGCCGGGGCGCGGAAAAGGCCGAGGCGATCGCCGAGCCCATCCTGAAGCGCGCATACGAGATCGTGGGCTTCCTGGCACGGCGATGAACTCTTGATTTACTGGTTCAATGAACCGTAATGATGGTGTGGGCTCATACCGACATCTGCGAAAGGATGGGCGTCGATGGACTCGTGGTTGAGGGGGCGCCTCGAACGACTGGGGCCAGTCCGGGAGATCGCACGCGTCGCGTCAGGTTCACCCCGCGTCGCGGTGTTCTGGGCAGCTGCTGAGCCTGAATCCCTGAGAACGATTTCCGCCATCATGGCGCTTGCCCGTCGTGGCACCTCGATGCTGCTCGCCAAGCGCGCGGTCGAGGCAGCGATGACAGGGAGCTTTGGCTGTGTCAGCCTCGGTACCGTCGAGGACGACGCCATGTTGCGTACTGACCTGGAGAACGCTGGGTTTCGAGCCGTGCTACGGGACAGGGAAAAGGCCAGCCGCCCCCCCGTCGACATCACGGCGCTTCGCCAACGCCTGCAACTTTCGCGCGAACAGTTCGCCGCCGCCTACGAGCTGGACGTGGAAAGTTTGCGCAATTGGGAGATGGGCCGGCGTGACCCTGGACCGGTCGCCGCCTATCTCCGTGCCATCGACAACGACCCAAACGGGGTATTGAAGGCTCTCGCCGGAGTGGAAGCGTGAGCGTGTCGCTCCGCCGCGGCGACCCCGCCCCCTACTGGACCGCCGCGACGGACGCCAATCCGCGCTTCACCTTTTCCTCCCTCGCCGGCCGCTACGTGCTGCTGGGCTTCCTTGGCAGCGCCTCGCAGCCGGGGGTGACCGAGGCGCTGGCCGCCCTGCTGAAAGCCGCAGCCACGCTGAACGCCGACCATGCCGTCGCCATGCTCATCAGCGTCGACCCGGCGGACCGGGAGCAGACCCGCATCCCGCAATCCGCCCCCTTCTGGCGCGCAGTGTGGGACTTCGACGCCGCCGTCAGCCGCGCCTATGGCGTGGCCGCCCCCGGCGAAGGTGGGGTGCGCTATGCCCCCTGCTGGGTGTTGCTGGACCCGCAGCTTCGGGTGCTGGAAACCGCGCCCATCCACGCGCTGCCGGCCTTGCTGGCCCATCTCGCTACCCTGCCGCCTCCCGGCCGGCATGCCGGCTGCACGGTGCCGGCCCCTGTCCTGGTGCTGCCACGCGTGTTCGAGCCC
>CAXTJY010000242.1:0-698 GCA_964244395.1 uncultured Rhodovarius sp. | reverse complement strand
TGATCGCCGAATACGACAGGCAAGGCGGCGAAATCAGCGGCTTCATGCGCGAGGTCAACGGCAAGACCGTGGCCGTGCATGACCGCGGGCACAAGGTGCGGCGCGACGCGCTGCTCGACGACGGACCGCTCAAATCCGCCACGCAGCAACGCATCAGCAGTCGCCTGGTGCCGGAGATCCAGCGGAGCTTCCAGTTCCGCGTCACCCGGCTCGAACGCTATCTCGTCGCCTGCTACGCGGCCGAGGAGGGCGGACATTTCGCGCCGCATCGCGACAACACCACCAAGGGCACGGCGCATCGCCGCTTTGCCGTCTCGATCAACCTGAATGCGGAGGAATTCGAGGGCGGCGATCTGCGCTTTCCCGAATTCGGGCCGCAGGCCTACCGGCCGCCCACCGGGGGCGCGGTGGTATTCTCCTGCTCGCTGCTGCACCAGGCGCTGCCGGTCACCGCCGGCAAGCGCTACGCCTTCCTGCCGTTCCTGTATGACGAGGCCGCCGCGATGATCCGGGCGGAGAACCTGAAGTTCATCGAGCAGCCCCCGGCACCGACCGCGACGACGGATCACGCTGCAACCAGTTGACCAATGCCTCCTCCGCATCCGGCCCCTGGTCGTAGGCCTCCAACGCGTCGTCGCGGAACATGGCGTAGCCGTCGCCGCCGGCGCGGACGAAGTTGTTGGTCGCCACGACATAGG
>CAXTJY010000241.1:0-6390 GCA_964244395.1 uncultured Rhodovarius sp. | reverse complement strand
CGGGCACGTGCAGCTCGACGATCATCACCCGGTTCAGCGTGCCGATCAGCAGCACCGAGCACAGCCCGACCGCAACCTGGAACAGCGACAGCCGCAGCAGGCGCGACATGGGCAGCGTTTCGGAGCCGGCATCCGCGAAGGGCAGATACTCGGTACCGAGGCGCATCCATTGCCGGGCGAGGCTGAATTTCATCGGGCGACGATCTCCAGCGCCTGGGAGATGTAGAAGCCGGTGGTGACGCGGTGAGTCCGCCCGGTGTGCAGGCCGCGTGCGGCGAGAAGCGTGTTGAGGCGAGCCGGCGCCACGGGCTCGATGGCAGGCGAGCGGTCGCCGCGCGGGAACAGCTTGCCGACGGCATGCATGGTGGCGAGCAGCGCGGTGCGCGGCGCGAAGGTGAAGCAGACCGAGGCGCCGGCGCGGGCGGCGAGGCCTTCCAGCGCGTTGGCCACGTCATCGGCGCGGTAGTGGATCAGGCTGTCCATCGCCACAATGTGGTCGAAGCGGCCGAGATCAGGGCTGAGCATGTCACCCACGCGGAAGTCGAGCCGCGGCTGGCCTGCACTGCGCTCGGCGGCCAGGCCGACCAGGGTGGGCGAGATGTCGATGGCCACCACATCGGCGCCGCGCCGCGCCGCTTCCAGCGCCAACGCGCCGGTGCCGCAGCCGGCATCGAGCAGCCGCAGCCCGGTCATGTCGGCCGGGAGCCACGACAGCAGCGTCTCGCGCATCGCGTTGCGGCCGGCGCGCACGGTGGCGCGGATGCCGCTGACTGGCGCCTCGCTGGTCAGCCGCGCCCAGGTGGCGGAGGCGGTGCGGTCGAAATAGGTTTCGAGCTCGGCGCGGCGGGTGGCGTAGCTGCTCATCAGTCGAAACCCAGCAGGTCGAAGATGTCGCGGTCCTTCATCGGCACGGTCGGCAGCGGCACGGTGCCGGCCCACAGCTTCTCGGCCAGCTGCATGTAGCTTTCGCGCACGGCGATCAGCTCCGGGCTGTCCTCCATCTCGAACAGCACGGCCTTTTTCAGGCGGGAGCGGCGGATGACGTCGAGGTCGGGGAAATGTGCCAGGGTTTTCAGGCCGGTGGCGGCGTTGAACTTGTCGATCTGGTCGGTCGCCGCGCTGCGGTTCACGATCACGCCGCCCAGGCGGACATCGTAGTTCTTCGACTTGGCGGCGATGGCCTGCACGATGCGGTTCATCGCGAAGATGCTGTCGAAGTCGTTGGCGGCGACGATCACCGCGCGCTCGGCGTGCTGGAGGGGGGCTGCGAAGCCGCCGCAGACCACGTCGCCCAGCACGTCGAAGATGACGACGTCGGTCTCCTCCAGCAGATGATGTTCCTTAAGAAGCTTGACGGTTTGCCCGACGACGTAGCCGCCGCAGCCGGTGCCCGCGGGCGGGCCGCCGGCCTCGACGCACATCACGCCGTTATAGCCTTCGAAGATGAAGTCTTCCGGCTTCAGCTCCTCGGAGTGGAAGTTCACCGTTTCCAGGATGTCGATCACCGTGGGGATCAGCTTCTTGGTCAGGGTGAAGGTGCTGTCGTGCTTCGGGTCGCAGCCGATCTGCAGCACGCGCTTGCCGAGTTTGGAGAAGGCGGCGGAGAGGTTGGAGCTGGTCGTGCTCTTGCCGATGCCGCCCTTGCCATAGACGGCGAAGACCTTGGCCCCGTCGATCTGCAGGGTAGGGTCCAGGGCGACCTGCAGCGATCCCTCGCCATCCTCGCGGCGGGAGACATGGCCCCGGATCGTTTCGGTGCGGGTGATCACGGTCATGGGTTGGTCTCCAATGTACTGCCGATATCGTCATGGCCGGCCACCGAGCCGGCCATCTCCGCGAGGTCGCGCGCGCGTCGGGAGACGGCCGGGTCGAGCCCGGCCATGGCGCATGGGGGGAGGAGGCGGGTCAAAGCGCCATCTCCGGTGTGATGCCTTCAAGTCGATCTTCGAGTTCCTGGCCGGCCGCGCGCAAGGCCTCCAGGGTGGCGTCGTCGGGCTGCCAGTATTGCCGCTCATTGGCTTCGAGCAGCCGATTGGCGATCTTCGCCGAGGCAGTGGGGTTCAGCGCGGCGAGTCGGGCGCGCATCGCCGGATCCAGCATGTAGGTCTGCGCCAAATGGGTGTAGACCCACGGGCTGACCTGTCCGGTGGTGGCGGACCAGCCCAGCGTGTTGCTGACCTGCTCCTCGATCTGCCGCACGCCTTCATAGCCGTGGCTGAGCAGCGCCTCGTACCATTTCGGGTTGAGGCCGCGGGTGCGGGTTTCCAGGCTGACCTGTTCGTTCAGGCTGCGCACCTGGCCGGCGCCCTTGGTCTGGTCGCTGATATACACCTTGGCCGGCTTGCCCCGGGCGCGGCTGACCGCGCGGGAAATGCCGCCCAGGCTGTCGAAATACTGGCTGATGGTGGTGACGCCGGTCTCCACGCTGTCGAGGTTCTGGTAGGCGAGGTCCACCGTGCCCAGCGTGTGGTTCAGCACGCGGTCATGGCGCTTGGCGGAGCCATCCGCGCCATACGCGAAGCCCTTGCGGCTGGTGTAGGTCTCGGCCAGCTCGTCTTCCTGCTCCCAACCGCCATTGTCCATCAGAAGGTTGACGTTGGCGCCGTAGGCCCCCTCGGCGTTGCCGAAGACGCGCAGCGCGGCGTCCTCGATGTTGCCGCCGTTCTTCTCCAGGAAGGCGAGGGTGTGGGCGCGCACGAAGTTCATCGCCAACGGCTCATCGGCCGCGGCGGCCAGCAGCGCGGCTTCGGCCAGCAGCTTGGTCTGCAACGGCAGCAGGTCGCGGAAGATGCCGGACAGGCTGATCATCACGTCGATGCGCGGCCGGCCCAGCTCCTCCAGCGGCACCAGGGTGGCGCCGGTCAGCCGGCCGTAGGAGTCGTGCCGCGGCCGGGCGCCCATCAGCCACAGCGCCTGGGCGATCGGGCCGCCCTCGGTCTTGAGATTGTCGGTGCCCCAAAGCACCACCGCCACGGTCTCGGGCAGGCGGCCTTCGTCTTCCACGTGGCGGGCCAGCACGCGCTCGGCCTGCATCGCGCCGTCGCGCACGGCGAAGGCGGAGGGAATGCGGAAGGGGTCGAAGCCGTGGATATTGCGGCCGGTCGGCAGCACCTCGGTGGAGCGAAGCAGATCGCCGCCGGCGACGGGGCGGACATAGCCGCCATCCAGCGCGTGGATGATGGCGGGCAGTTCGCTGTCCACCGCCAGCAGCCCGTCGAGCCGGGCGCGGTCGGCGGGATCGACCTCGGCCGCGTCCAGCGTCTCGGCGCGTTCGGCGGCGTTGAGCGGCTTGCCGACGACATGCAGGCCGTGCGGGATCAGGGTGTATTCCAGCTCCAGCAACGCGGCGCCGAGCTTGCGCACACGCTCATGCCATTCGCCGGTCGGCCAGGCCGGCTCGGCCTCGGTCAGTTCCAGCGACGCGGCCTGGGCCTGGATGAGCTCGGCCATTGTCTCGACAGGCGCGCCGGGCTCCAGCGAGCGCCAGCGGTCGATGGAGGATTTCAGGTCCAGCATGCCCTTGTACAGCCCGGCCGAGGCGACGGGGGGCGTGAGGTAGCTGATCAGCGTGGCGCCGGCGCGGCGCTTGGCCAGCATGCCTTCGGACGGGTTGTTGGAGGCATAGAGGTAGAAATTCGGCAGGTCGGCGATCAGCCGGTCGGGCCAGCAGCTTGCGCTCATGCCGGCCTGCTTGCCGGGCATGAATTCCAGCGCGCCGTGGGTGCCGAAATGCAGCACGGCGTCGGCCCCGAAATCCTGCCGCAGCCAGGTGTAGAAGGCGCAGAAGGCATGGGTGGGGGCGAAGCTGCGCTCGAACAGGAGCCGCATTGGGTCACCCTCATAGCCGAAGCCGGGCTGCACGCCGATGAAAGCGTTGCCGAAGCGGGCGCCGAGCACGTGGATGGAGGCGCCATCGCTCTGCTGCCGGCCGGGGGCCGGGCCCCAAACGGCCTCGATCTCGCCCAGCCACTTCTGTCGGCGCACATGGGTGTCGGTCGGGATGCGCGCGGCCACGTTGGCCAGTGCGCCGTACTGGGCCGCGTTCCCGGTAAGGATGGATTCGCGCAGCGCATCGACGCTCGCCGGAACATCGACAGAGTAACCGGCGTCGCGCAGCGCGCCCAGCGTGTTGAACAGCGACTCGAACACCGAGAGATAGGCGGCTGTGCCTGTGTTCCCCGCATTGGGCGGGAAGTTGAAGATGACCAGCGCGATCTTCTTCTCCGCCCGGGCACGCCGGCGCAGCGCGACCAGCTTCGCGACCCGCGTTGCCAGCATTGCTGCCCGCTCCGGCTCCACCCGCATGTCACCGCGGCAGCTCACGCCGTCGCAGCCGGGGCAGGGGGTGTCGCCCGCGGCGCCGCAGCGGCCTCCATAGGTCATCGGCGAGATTGCGCCGTCCAGCTCGGGAATCGCCACCATCATGGTGGCTTCGACCGGCGTCAGGCCGGTGGTGCTTTCGCGCCAATGCGCGATCGTTTGGAACTCCAGCGGGTGGGCGACGATGTAGGGGACATCCAGCTTCGCCAGGATGATCTCGGCCGACTTGCTGTCGTTGTAGGCCGGGCCGCCGACCAGGCTGAAGCCGGTCAGCGAGACCACGGCGTCCACCGTCGGCACGCCGTCCTTGATGAAGAACCGCTCCACCGCCTCGCGGCTGTCCAGGCCATGGACGAAGGCGGGCACCACGTTCAGCCCCGCCGCTTCGAAGGCGGCGATGGCACCGTCGTAGTGGCCCGCATTGCCGGCCAGAACGTAGCTGCGCATCAGGAGCACGCCGATCCGCCCACCGGTCTGCCGCACCGGCAGGGCAGCAAGCTTTTCGGTGATCCGGGCCGGCATGTCGGGGTGGTACAGGCCACATTCGGGGTATTCGCGCGGCGCGGCGACCGTGACCGGCGCATGCGGTGCGCGGGCGTAGCGATGCACCAGCATCTTGACCAGGTTGGCGATGTTTTCGCCGCTGCCGGACAGCCAGTATTGCATCGCCAGGAAATAGGCACGCACGTCCTGCGCCGTGCCCGGGATGAAGCGCAGCAGCTTGGGCAGTTCGCGCAGCACGCGCATCTGGCCGGCGCCGGACGACTTCGCGCCTTTTTTGTTGCCGCGCAGGCGTTTGAGCAGGGCCAGCGGGCCCTTGGCCTCGGCACCCATGTTGAAGCGGCCGATGCGGGTCAGCTTCATCACTTCCGGGCAGCTCATCAGGCCCAGCATGGCGTCGCAATGCGGCTGGCGCGCGGCCAGGGCGGGTAGCACCAGCTTGGCGTGCTCTTCCAGGAACAGCATGGTGGAGATCAGGATGTCGGCGGTGCCGATGGCGGCGTGGCACTCCGCCAGATGCACGTCGCTGCCGGCCCATTCGTCTGCGGCGTGGACGGAGAATTCCAGGCCGGGGATGTCGCGTTTCAGGCTTGCCGTCGCCTCGCGCGCGGCGGCACCGAGGTGGCTGTCCATGGTGACGAGGACGACGCGGATGCGGGCATCAACGGGCATAGTGCGCCTTTGCGTCGTACAGAGTTTCCAGGGTGATCGTGGCGATCCCCTTCTCGGCGGCGAATTTTTCGGTGTTGCGGCGGGCCTTGCCGCGGACAAAGAACGGGATCTTCTTCAGCTCGGCCTCGGCCTCGGCGGCCCAGCCCTGCACGGCGGCGGCCGTGTCCGGCAGCTTGCCGGAACCGAGGTGCGAGGGCTTGGCGGTGTCGGTGAACTCGCGGTCCTCGCGGAACATCGCCAGCAGATGTTCCTCCAGCCCCATCATCAGCGGGTGGACCCAGGTGTCGAATATGACGTTGGCGCCCTCGAACCCCATCTGCGGCGAGTAGCGGGCCGGGAAGTCCTGCACGTGGACGGGGGCCGAGATCACCGCGCAGGGCAGGCCCAGGCGCTTGGCGATGTTGCGCTCCATCTGCGTGCCGAGGACGAGTTCCGGCGTCAGGGACTCGATGGCGGCTTCGACTTCGAGATAGTCGTCGGTGATCAGTGCCTCGACGCCGTACAGTGCCGCGGCCTCACGCACGTCGCGAGCCTGTTCGCGGGAATAAGTGCCGAGGCCGACGACGGTGAAGCCGAGCTCCTTGGACGCGATGCGGGCGGCGGCGACGGCATGGGTGGCGTCGCCGAAGATGAAGACGCGCTTGCCGGTGAGGTAGGTGCTGTCCACGCTTCGCGAGTACCAAGGGAGGCGGCAGGCCTCCTCAGCGATTGAGGCGTCGAGTCCGGCGAGCGCGGCGACCTCGGCAATGAAGTCGCGGGTGGCGCCGACGCCGATGGGGACGGTCTTGGTGAAGTCCTGCTTCAGCGTGCGCTTGAGGAAGGAAGCCGCGACGCCGGCGACCTCCGGGTAGAGCACCACGTTGAAGGCGGCATCGCCGAGCCGCATCAGGTCGGCCG
>CAXTJY010000240.1:0-6394 GCA_964244395.1 uncultured Rhodovarius sp. | reverse complement strand
CGGTGCCGGACGCCACCTTGCATGTCTTCGCGGGCGCCGGCGTCTATGGCGGCGACGAAAAGCTGGCCGGGCGTGCGGCGCCGATCCTGGACCGCGCCGCGCGGATCCCGGGCGTGGTGTTGCGCGGCCCGCAGCCCCGCCCGGTGCTGGCGCATGCCTACAGGCACGCCCGGGCCATGCTGTACCGCGGCGACCCCGGCGAGACCTTCTGCCTGGCGGTGGCCGAGGCACAGGCGATGGGGCTGCCCTGCGTGGTGGGCGATGCCGGCGCGGTGGCCGAGCGGGTGAAGGACGGCGAGACCGGTATCCTGGCGCCGGACGACGATGCCTTCACCGCCGCCGCGATCCGCCTGCTGCGCGACGCGCCGGCCTGGACCGCCATGCACAAGGCCGCTGTCGCCCGCGGCCCCGGGCCGGGCTGGGACGAGGTGGCGGCGCATTTCGTGGCCCTGGCCCATTGATCGTCCTGCTGACCCAGTGTTTCCCGCCCGAGCACGGCGGCATCGAGACGCTGATGGGGCAGATGGCGGTGGCACTATATCAGGCCGGGCGCGACGTGGTCGTGCTGGCCGATGCGGGGCATGGCGGCAAAGAGCCGGATTGGCCGTTCACCATCCGGCGCTTCGGCGGGCCCCGGCCCTGGCGGCGCTGGCGCAAGGCCCGGGCGCTGGCGGCGCTGCGGCCCGATGCGGTGCTGGCCGACAGCTGGAAGTCGCTGGAGGCGCTGCCCGCCGGCGCGCCCCGCACCCTGGTGCTGGCGCATGGCAACGAGTTCCTGCGCGGACGGGTGGCTCGGATGCGCAAGGCGCTGGGCCGCGCGGCCGTGGTGGCCGCCAATTCGAGCTACACCGCCGGGCTGCTCGCGGGGCTGCATGATGAGGTCGTGGTGGTGAACCTGCCGCTGGCGCCGCCGCCGCCCGCCATCCGCACTTCACCGCCGGGCCGCCGCATCATCGGCGTGGGTCGGCTGGAGCCGCGCAAGGGCTTCGACCGGGTGATCGAGGCGCTGCCGAATCTGCCCGGCGCCAGCTTCGCGGTCGTCGGCGGGGGTGCCGACCGCGGCCGGCTTACGGCGCTGGCGGTGGCATGCGGCGTGGCCGACCGTGTCGAGTTCCTCGGCACCCTCGGCGAGGCGGAAAAGGCCGCGGCCCTGGCGAATGCCGACATCTTCGCCATGCCGGCGCGGCGCGAAGGCAATTCGGTCGAAGGCTATGGCCTGGCCTATCTGGAGGCCGCCTGGTTCGGCCTGCCGAGCCTGGCCGGCTCGGCCGGCGGCGCGGCCGATGCGGTGCTGCATGGCGAGACCGGCCTGGTGGTGGACGGGGCCGACGCGAGCGCGGTGCGGATCGCGCTTGCCACCCTGCTCGACGACCAGCCGCTGCGACACCGGCTGGGCGAGGCCGCGCGAATCCGAGTGCAGCGCGACCTGACCTGGCCTGCCGTGCTGCCGCGCTACCTCAGCCTCCTGGAGCCATCTTCCGCTCGTAGTGCTTGAAGTACTTCTCGGTCACCAGATCGGTCTTCACCACTATGCAGACATCGGTGGTGTTGAAGGGTTCGTCCCGCACTGCGCCTTCACCCACGAAGCCGCCCAGGCGCAGATACCCCTTGATGAGGGGCGGCAGCGCCAGCAGTGCGGCCTTGGCGTCGTAGCTGCCCGCCGGCAACCGGGCCATGTCCACATAGCGTTCGGCCAGGGCGCGGGCGCGCAGCTCGGGCGGCGCCAGATGGTGCTGCACGAGGTAGGAGAGCTGCGCGGCGTTGGCGTCCAGATCCGTGCCAGGCAGGCTGGCGCAGCCGAACATGATGCCGCACCGGTGCCGCGTGACGTAGGAGGCGATGCCCTGCCAGAGCAGGTTGAGGGTGCCCCGGGTGCGGTATTCGGTGGCGACGCAGCTGCGCCCGAGTTCCAGGATTTCGCCGGGAAAGTCGAGCAAGGCGGTGATGTCGTATTCCGCGGCGCTGTAAAAGCGGCCGATCCGCGCGGCGGCCGAGCGCCGGATCAGCCGGTAGGTGCCGACGACGGAGGATGCGCCCTCGCCCCGATCGTGATCGAGCACCAGAAGGTGGTCCGCCACCGCATCGAACTCGTCGATGTCCAG
Organism: uncultured Rhodovarius sp.; assembly: GCA_964244395.1. GTDB lineage: Bacteria > Pseudomonadota > Alphaproteobacteria > Acetobacterales > Acetobacteraceae > Rhodovarius. Next base: position 4,292 of record CAXTJY010000240.1, on the reverse strand, counting down.
CCCGGAGGACAGGGCGGCGGCATCCGGCCTCGCTCCCATCTCGTCCACGAAGACCTGGTAGCGCAGCCTCTGCCCCGCCTCGATTTCCGCCGCACTTTCGGCGATCCGCACGCCTAAGTTGCCGGCACGAATTTCGGCGAAGTGTTCGGTCATCGGGCCTTTCTTCCGCCCGGCCTGGGCGGGCGGGTGGGCTCGGCCGGGCGCTCCTCGATCTTGCGGGCGAAGAGCTGCAGGCGAACGTCGACCAGCGCAAAACCCAGCCGGGCCGCGATCTCGGCGGCGATGCGCTCATGCGCGGGGTCTTCGAATTCGATCACCCGGCCGCTGTCCACGTCGATCAGATGGTGGTGATGGCCGCGATCGGTCGGGTCGTAGCGGGAGCGGCCCTCGCCGAAATCGCGCCGGGCCAGGATGCCCTTTTCCTCCAGCAGCCGGACGGTGCGATAGACCGTGGCGATGGACACGCGGCTGTCGAGCACGGCGGCTCGGCGATACAGTTCCTCGACATCCGGGTGGTCCTCGCTTTCGCTCAGCACCCGCGCGATGATCCGGCGCTGGCCGGTCATCTTCAGGCCGCGTTCGACGCACATGCGTTCGATGCGCGACATGGTGGAGTCGGACCCGTGCCCCGTGGCTGTGTCAGTCGCGCTCGTGTGTGTGACCAAGGCCAAGGCCCATCAGCTCCGCCCGTTTGGCAACAGCATACCGGCAGAAGCGGGACGGTCCAAGTGACGGACTGCGACGATGGCCGAGCTTTGCGCCGCGGCCGCCGCGCATCGGCCCAGGGACGTGGCCTGCTAGGCCTTGGCCTTTGCCGGGCGGCCCCGAGGCTTGGTGCCGAGGCCGATTTCCTTGGCCAGGGCCGAGCGCCGCTTGGCGTAGTCTTCCGCCACCATCGGATAGTCCGAAGGCAAGCCCCATTTCTCGCGATATTGTTCCGGCGACAGGTTGTACGCGGTTTTGAGATGCCGCTTCAGCATCTTCAACTTTTTTCCGTCTTCAAGACAAATGATATAGGCAGGGGTGATGGACTTCTTCACCGGCACCGCGGGTTCCTGCCGCTTCAGCTCGGGTTCCGGCATCGGCTTGCCCAGGTTGATCAGCGCTGCATGCACCTGCGAAATCAAGCCTGGCAACTCCGCCATTGCAACAGGGTTGTTCGCGACATGCGCTGATACAATTTCAGCTGTCAGGCCCAAGATATCCTGGGTGGAACCATGCTCTAACATATAACCCTCTTGGAATGACGATGATTATTCCTTCTAGACACATCGCTCTGCGCTTCGCAACATGATGCGTGCACGTCGGGCAAGAAATGAAGATGAACATGACGTCAGAATCGGTGATGATCGCGGATCGCAGCATTGATGTTCGTCGGGACGTTTGCCCGATGACCTTTGTGCGCTGTCGCCTCATGCTGGACCGGATGTTACCGGGCCAAGTTCTCGAAGTGTTGTTCGAAGGCGAGGAGCCACAACGCAATTTGCCGCGGACGGCGTTGGAGCAGGGACATCACATCCTCAGTCAGGCGCCTGGGCGTCTGCTGTTGCGCAAAGGGTGAGGCGAAGCAGCAGCGCCGCCTGCCCGTCGGGATAGTAATGCGGCCGTCGTCCGACTTGTTCGAACCCCTCCGCCGAATACAGATGCCGGGCTGGTTTGTTACCCTCCGCGACCTCGAGATGCAGCACGCGGACGCCGCGCGCCACGCAGGCGGCGGCGGCGGCGGCCAACAGCGCCCCGGCCAGGCCCTGCCGCCGATGCGCTGGCACCGTGGCGATGGTGATGATCTCCGCCTCGTCCAGCACGCTGCGCAGCAGGATGAAGGAACGGCCCGGCAGCCACATCGCGAAGCAGCCCGGGCTGTCTAGCAGGGTGGCGATCGCGGCGGCGCCCCAGCCTGCATCGAAGCCGGCGGCGTGGATGGCCGCCAGCCCGGCGGCATCCGCCGGCGCCGCCGACAGGGCGGGCCCGCTCATGTCGTCGCCGGTGGGTCGATGTAAAGCGGTTCGGCCACCCCGCGCGGCAGCCGGCCTTCCCACATCGCCCAGGCGGCCAGGCCGACGCCGATGGCATGGGCCAGAAGCGGCCCGCCGAGCGCCACCGGCTGGCCGCGCGACAGCAGCCGCGCCGCGGCAACGGCGGCGCCGTCGCCCACCAGCAGTATCGGCCCATCGGGCGGCGGCAGCGCTCTCTCGGCGAACGCCTTGGCTGGCTGGCCGGGGCGTTCGAGAAAGAAGTGGCCACGCTTGCTGTCGAGAACCGCCCAGACGGCGCGTCGGGCTGGGTTCTCCGCCTGCGCCGCCAGGGCTTGGCCGGTCGAAACCCCCAGCAACGGCACGCTGCGGGCCAGGGCGAGCCCCTGCGCCAGGGCGATGCCGGCGCGCAGGCCGGTGAACCCGCCGGGGCCGATGCCCACCGCCACCGCATCGAGGGCCGCGCCGTCGAGCAGTCCTTCCAGCAGCCCGGGCAGGGTGGAGGCATGCCCCATGGCACCGTCGCGCACCGCGCTGGCCTGGGCCACCCCGTCCTCCAGCAGCGCCACGGAGCAGCGCGGCCCGGCGGATTCCAGCGCCAGAAGCCGCATCACAAGGCCAGTTCGAGCATCACCGGCGCGTGGTCGCTGGTCTGGACCCAGCCGCGCGCCGCCTTGAAGACGGTGTGCGACAGCAGCCCGGCCGCCAGGTCGGGCGAGACCCAGATGTGGTCGAGCCGCCGGCCACGGTCCGTCGCTTCCCAGTCCCGCGCCCGGTACGACCACCATGTGTAGAGCTTCTCGTCCGCCGGCACGAAATGTCGCAGCGCGTCGTGCCAGGCGCCGTCCCGCTGCCAGGCGTTCAGCGCCGCGACCTCGATGGGGGTGTGCGAGACGACGCCGAGCAACTGCTTGTGCGACCAGACGTCGTGCTCCAGCGGCGCGATGTTGAGGTCGCCCAGCATGATCCGGCGCGCCACGCCGGCACGACCACGGGACCAGGCGGTGGCCTCGGCCACGAAGTCCAGCTTGTGGGCGAATTTCGGGTTGAGGTTCCGGTCCGGCAGGTCGCCGCCGGCGGGAATGTAGAAATTATGCAGCTCCAGCGGCCCGGACGGCAGGGCGACGTCCACGCCGAGATGCCGGCAATCGCCCTTACCACACCAATCCGGCGCATCGTGCCGCAATGTGAAGGGCAGGCGGGACAGGATCGCCACCCCGTTATAGCCCTTCATTCCCCGCCCCACGATGTGCTCGAAGCCCAGGGCCCGCAGGCCGCTCAGCGGGAAATGCTCGTCCGGGCACTTCGTCTCCTGCAGGCAGATGATGTCGGCCTGCAGGGCGGCCTGCAGCCGCTCCAGCAAGGGCAGCCGCAGCCGGACGGAATTGATGTTCCAGGTGACGATCCGAAGCCCGTGGGGCATCAGACGATTGTGGTCTTCACCTCGCCCACGCCCTCGACGATGCCTTCCAGCACGTCGCCGCGGACCACGGCCGCCACGCCTTCCGGGGTGCCGGTCATGATCAGGTCGCCCGGCGCCAGCTGTACCAGCTCCGACAGATTGGCGATCACTTCGGGCACCGACCAGATCAGCTTCGACAGGTCGGAGGTCTGGGTGACCTTGCCGTTCACCTTGAGTTCGATCTTGCCCTTGGAAGGATCGAAGCCGGCGGCCGGGATCAGCGGGCCCATCGGTGCCGAAAGGTCGAAGCCCTTGCCCATGTCCCAGGGCCGGCCGGTCTTCTTGGCTTCGTTCTGGATGTCGCGCCGGGTCATATCCAGGCCGCAGCAATAGCCCCAGACATGCGCCAGCGCGTCGCCGATCGCGATGTTGCTGCCGCCGGTACCGATGGCGACCACCAGCTCCATTTCATGGTGCAGCGATTTGGTGACGGTGGGGTAGGGCATGTCGGCGCCGCCGATCACCACGGCATCCGCCGGTTTGGTGAAATAGAAAGGCGGCTCCCGGGTCGGGTCGCTACCCATTTCGATGGCATGCTCGGCATAGTTGCGGCCGACGCAGAAGATTCGCCTGACCGGGAAGACCGCGTCGCTGCCGGCGATGGGCAGGAAGGCCTGGGGCGGCGGCGGGATGACGAAATCGGGCATCGGCGGCTCTCTCGCTGGGATGGGGGGCCTTAGCAGCACCCCTTCGGCACGGGAAGGGTGTCGAACTTCAAGTAAGATCTGAAGAAAAAACGACACTCATGCGGAAAACAACAAAAAAGCGCCCGACCAGGGGGGTGGTCGGGCGCCCATTGTTGTACTTCCGATCGGAGTGGTAGGGCGAGCCGGCAGGGGATACCGGTTCGTCCACCG
>CAXTJY010000239.1:4278-6426 GCA_964244395.1 uncultured Rhodovarius sp. | reverse complement strand
GGGCAGCGCGAGGTCGGGCGGGGTGACCAGCATGCCGCTGTCCCAATCCTCCCACAGCGTCCGCAGTTCCCGCAGCAGGGCCGGATGCTTGCCGGCCGAATTGCTCCGCTCCCGGGGGTCCCAGCCGATGTCGAAGAGGAATTCGCGCTCGCCCACCTTCAGGTATTTCCAGTCGCCCCGGCGCACGGCGCGCTGCTGCCGGTTGGCCAGCCTCCAGAACAGGGCGCGCGGTTCCGGCGACGCATTGCCCGTCAGCATGGGCAGCAGGTCGATCCCGTCGAGCGGGCGGGAAGGGTCGGCCGGCACGCCTGCCGCGGCCAGGCAGGTCGCGGTCAGGTCCATGCTGATGGTGACTTGCGGGCTCACCGCTCCGCCTTCGACGCGGTTCGGCCACCACAGCAATTGCGGCACGCGCAGGCCGCCTTCCAGCAGATCCCATTTGCGCCCAACGAAAGGCCATGTCTTGGAGTAGCGCTCGCCGCCATTGTCGCTGGTGACGATGACGAGGGTTTCGCGGCCGCTGCGTCGGACTTCGTCCATGACCCTGCCGATGCCGGCATCCAGGATGCCCATCATCTCGGCATAGATGCGCGGCGAGCCACCCTCCTTCCACTCCGCCGGGTCGGCCTCTCGGCGCCGCGCATCGGCCTCCACCGAGGGGGCGGACCAGGGCCAGTGCGGGGCGGTGTAGTGTAGGCTGAGGAACCACGGCGCCTCATTCTGCTGGACAAATGCGCTGGCCCGGTCGCTCAGCAGGTCGGTGACGTAGCCGACCTCCTCGACGGTCGTCTCCCCTTCGTAGAGGTCGCGGGCGCCGTCGTCGCCCAGGTGGGTGTAGTAGCCGGTGAAGGCGCCCATGACGCCGTAGAAGCTGTCGTAGCCGCTTTTCAGCGGGCCGTGCCGCGGCGGGTAGCCCAGGTGCCATTTGCCGATGAGGGCGGTGCGGTAACCGGCCTGCCGCAGCAGTTCCGGCATGGTGGGAAAGCCGGGCGGGATGCCCATTCCCTCCACGCCACGGTGTTCGGGCAGCAGCGGCTCGGCCAGCCCGAGCGGGAAGCGGTACTGATATCGGCCGGTGATGAGGGCGACCCGTGTGTTGGTGCAAAGCGGCGCGTTGGCATAGGCCTGGGTGAACCGCACGCCCTCGGCGGCGAGGCGGTCCAGCGACGGCGTCTGGTAGTCGGTCTGGCCGGTGCAGGAGAAATCGGCGTAGCCGCAATCATCCAGCACGATGAAGAGGATGTTGGGTGGCAACGCTCAGATGAACTGCCCACGCAGGAAACCCAGCGCCGGCAGCGGCTTCCACTGCCGCGGTAGGTCCGTGCGCTTGATCGGCGTCAGCGAATACAGCGGCACCGGCTGTTCATTGCGGCGCAGGAAATCGACATAGGCCTGCACCTGCTGGGTGCGCCAGGCCATATCGGCCAATGCCGCGGCCCGGCTGCGGAACACCTCGGCCACCCGGTGCTTGCGGCCCATCGAGGCGACGACGGCCCATAGCGTGTCGTCTCCGGCGGGACGGTCGAGGCTGACCAGCTTGGCGGCGCTCATCTCCACGCCGCATGCTGGGCGCGTGGAGCGCCCCTGGTCAAGCGCTACGTGCGGAGCGAGTGTAGGTCCGAACGGAGACCACCATGCTGCCTTCCCGAAACGACATCACCATCGGCTTCGCCCATGTCGCCTACAACTGCGCCGCCAGGCTGGCGTTGCGGAACACCGGGCTGCGCGCCATCGAAGCGCGCAACGCTGCCGAGATGGACGCCATGCTGCCGCAGATCGACGTGCTCAGTCTGTCCGGCATGTGGCGCAACGACATCCCGCCCAAGGCGCCCAGGCTGAAATTCGTGCAAAGCATGAGCGCGGGGACGGACCAGTATGACCGCACTATCCTCGCCGCGCACGGCATCCGCCTGGCCAGCGCCGCCGGCGTGAACGCCAAGGCGGTCAGCGAACACGCCATCGCCTTGATGCTGGCGATGACCCGTCGCCTGGTCGAGGCGCGGGACAATCAGCACCAGAAATTCTGGCGCGGCATGATGAGCGATTTCGCCAGCCAGCCGAGGAAAATGGCGGCGGGGCGCGGACGATGATTGCCGACGGGCTGTTCGAGCGCTTTCCGGTGGATGCGGTGTTTGGGCTGCATAACTG
>CAXTJY010000239.1:0-4268 GCA_964244395.1 uncultured Rhodovarius sp. | reverse complement strand
CGATTTCGCCAGGCGCGAGGACGAACTGGCCGGTAAGACGGTGATCGTCGTCGGCATGGGGCGCATCGGCGGGCGGCTGATCCGGCTGTGCAAGGCGTTCGAGATGACCGTCATTGGCATCCGCGCCAACCCCGCCGCCGGGGCGGAGGGGGCGGATGAGGTGCACGGCATGGCCGATCTGCCCGCCCTGCTGCCGCGCGCCGACATGGTCGTATTGGTTTGCCCGCTGACGCCCGAGACCACCGGGCTGATCGGCGCTGCAGCGCTGGCCGCGATGAAGCCCAGCGCCTATCTCATCAACTGCGCCCGCGGCAAAGTGTGCGACGAGCCTGCGCTGACCGAAGCCCTGGCGGCCGGGCGGATCAAGGGTGCGGCGTTGGATGTGACTGCGGAAGAACCACTGCCGCCGGAATCGCCGCTTTGGGCGCTGCCCAACGTCTTCATCACGCCGCATACGGCCGGCGAGACCTGCGCCTATGAGGACAACGTCGTCGATCTGCTGCTGGAGAATTTGGAGCGGCAGTGGCGCGGGGAGACGACGCTGGTGAACCAGATCGTCTGAGGCCCCCCGCCTCAGGCCACCCGCACCGCGATCCCATCGGTCGCCGCCGTGGTCGGAATCTGGCAGGCTAGCCGCGATTCTGCGCGCCGCTCCGCCACCTCGGCCAGCATGCTGCGCTCCTGCGCCGAGGGCGGCGGCAGGGTGCCTGCCCAGGCCCCCTCGACGTACACGTGGCAGGTGGCGCAGGCGCAGTCGCCATAGCAATCCGCGTCGATGCCCGGTATGCGCGCGTCCAGCGCGGCATGCATGACCGTCAGCCCTTCCTCGCCCTCGACAAGCCGGGTCGCCCCGTCGGGCAGGGTGAAGCTGACGCGCGGCATGGCATTCCTCGGCGAGTTGGTGGCCATACCATCCGCCCGGCGGCATGCCGTCAAGTTCGATGCGCAACCGTCACGAACGATGCCGTGAGATCAGTCGGCGGTGATCTGCCCGGCGGTGATGACGGCGCGCCAGCGCTCCAGCTCCGACCGGATCAGGGCGGTGTATTCCGCCGGGCCGAGGGCGCCGGGGCGGACGCCGATGCCGGCGAAGCGCTCAATGACCACGGGGTCGGCCAGCAGGGTCGTCATCTCGCTGCTCCAACGGGCCACGATGTCGGCCGGCACCCCGGCGGGCAGGGAAAAACCGAACCAGTTGGAGGCGGTGGCGGTGGGGAAGCCGGCCTCGGCGAAGGTGGGGGCTTCCGGCAACGAGGCGGGGCGGGTGGCCTCGCTGGTGGCCAGCGCGCGCAGCCGGCCACCCCGTAGGTGCGGCAGGGCGATGGGCAGGCTCTCCATGATCGAGGGCAGGGTGCCGGAGATCACGTCGGTCAAGGCGGGCGCCGAGCCGCGATAGGGCACATGGGTGAACTCGATGCCTGCGGCGCGGGCGAAGACCTGGCCGAGCAGGTGGTTCAGCGTGCCGTTGCCGCCCGAGCCGTAGGTCAGCGGCCGGGTCCGCGCCATCGCCACCAGCCCGGCCACGTCGCGCACCGGCAGATCGACATTGACCGCCAGCAGCGAGGGAAAGCTGCCGACCAGCGCGACATGAGTGAAATCCACCACCGCGTCATAGGGCGTGTTGCGGTACAGCACCGGGCCGATGCCATGAGAGGCGGCGGATGACATCATCACCAGGTGCCGGTCGCCGGGCGCCTTGGCGAGGATGTCGGCGCCCAGCGCGCCGCCGGCGCCGGGGCGGTTTTCTATCACCACCGGCTGGCCGAGTCGGTTGCCCATGACCTGGGCCAGGATGCGGCTGAGCGTATCGGCCGCGCCGCCGGGCGGAAAGTTGATGATCCAGCGGATCGGCCGCTCCGGCCAGCTGGCCTGGGCCTGGGCCAGGGCGGGGGCGGCGAGGAAGGGAAGGACGCGGCGGGGTATGACTATCAACATGCGGCTTTTCACGCAAAGCTTGTGCCAACAACCGACGGATCGCGAATGGCCTTCGACCTGCTGCTGACCAACGCCCGGCTGATCGATTCGCAGGCGGTGACCGACATCGGCGTGCAGGATGGGCGCGTGGCGGCCATCGGCGCCGGGCTGCCGCGAGAGGCCGGCGAGGTGGTGGATGCCGGCGGCTGCCTGGTCTCGCCTGGCTTCATCGAGACGCATATCCACCTCGACAAGAGCAACATTATCGGCCGCTGCGGCTGCGAGCCGGCGCGCAACCCGCACGGCGCGATGGAGCGCACCTCGGCGGTGAAGCACACCTTCACCGTGGAGGATGTGAATGCCCGGGCGCGGGCGACGCTGGAACGCGCCATCAGCCACGGCACCACCACCATGCGCACGCATTGCGAGGTGGACCCCAAGGTGGGGCTGCGCGGCTTCCAGGGCGTCAAGGCGCTGGTCGATGCCTATGCCTGGGCCATCGACCTGGAGATCTGCGTGATGCCGCAGGAGGGGATGCTGGATAACCCAGGCACCGAGGAACTGATGCTGGCGGCGCTGGACCAGGGTGCGACAGTGATCGGCGCGGCGCCGAATTACGACACCGACCGGGAGGGGCAGATCAGGCGCGTCTTCGAGATCGCGTTGGAGCGCGATATCGACATCGACATGCATGTGGATAGCGGCACCGACGCCTACGACATGGACGTCATCCTGATCTGCGATCTGGCGGAGCGTTACGGCTGGCAGGGCCGCGTCGCCATCGGCCACGGCACCAAGCTGGCCTCGGCCACGCCGGAGCGCTTCGCCGAGGTCGCGGCACGCATGGCGGCGGCGGGGGTGGCGCTGACGGTGCTGCCGGCGACCGACCTGTTCCTGATGGGGCGCGACCAGACGGAAAATGTGCGCCGCGGCGTGGTCGATGGGGTGGCGCTGAACCGCGCCGGCGCGCTGGCCAACGTCTCGACCAACAATGTGCAGAACCCGTTCACGCCGTTCGGCGACGCGCAGCTGATCCGCATGGCCAACCTGATGGCCAATGTGACCCAGCGCGGCGAAGACGCCGATCTGCGTATCGTGTGGGACATGTTCACCGCCAACTCGGCAAGGCTGCTGCGGCGGACCGACCTGGGCCTGGCCGTCGGTGATCCGGCCGACATGGTGGTGGTGGACGCGCCTGATCCGGTGCAGGCGCTGCGCGATGTGGCACCCGTTCTGATGGGCTTCAAACGCGGCCGGCGCACATTTACGCGAAGCCGGGCGGTACTGCACCCTCCCGCTTGAGACAGGAGCACGAAAGATGGGTGACGGCGATGGCGGCGGCGACGGCGGCCGCAGCGGCGGCGACCCGGGCGGCAGCGGAAGCGTGAGCGGGGGCGGCATGAGTGATTCCGGCTTTGGCACTGGCGGCTCGAATGAGCCGGGCAGCGACAGCTTCACCGATACCAGCGGCCAGTCCTGGTTCTCCCGCATCGGCGGCGCGCTTGTTGGGCTGCTGATCGGCCTGGCTCTGCTGCCCGGTGGCTGCGTGCTGCTGTTCTGGAACGAGGGCCGCGCCGTGACCACCGCACGGTCGCTGGGCGAGGGGGCCGGGTTGGTGCGCGATGTGGTGGCCGACCGCGTGGACCCCGGGCAGGAGGGCCGCCTGGTGCATGTCGCCGGCGCCGTCACCGTGGCCACCCCGCCGCGCGACCCTGACCTGAACGTCACCCCGCCCGGCGGCACGCTGCGGCTGGTGCGCCGCGTCGAGATGTTCCAGTGGAAAGAGGAGGAGCACCGCGAGACCCGCAACCGCCTGGGCGGCGGCACGGAGACCGTGACGACGTATCGCTACAACCGGGTGTGGGAGAGCGGCCGCATCGACAGCAGCCACTTCCGGCAGCAGGACGGGCATATCAACCCATCGCCGCGCTACGCCGGACAGGCGTGGCCGGCGCAGGGCGCGCGGCTGGGCGGGTTCGCGCTGGCCGAGCCGCAGCTGAGCCTATTGCCGACCGACCAGCCGGTGGGCGACGCCCGCTTCGTGGGGCAGGACGCCGCCAACCCGCGCATCGGCGACCTGCGGGTGAGTTGGCGGGTGGCGGCGCCGGAGGCGATCTCGGTGGTGGCAGCCCAGCAGGGACAGGGCTTCGCGCCCTACGCCACCCGCGCCGGCGACCGGCTGATGCTGGTGCAGCCGGGCCAGGTGCCCGCCAGCGCCATGTTCCAGCAGGCCGAGCACGACAACATGGTGATGACCTGGGTGCTGCGGGCGGTGGGCGTGGTGGTGGTGTTCCTGGGCTTCCTGTTGTTCTTCAACCCGCTGGAGGTGCTGGCGGATGTGGTGCCGTTCGTGG
>CAXTJY010000238.1:5547-6445 GCA_964244395.1 uncultured Rhodovarius sp. | reverse complement strand
GTCGACGCAGTAGTTGAGGCCCTGCCGCACCCGCACATCGGCCAACGGGCTGTCGCCGCCGGTTTGCAGCATCCACGGCCAGACGTGTGGGTAGCTGCCGGTGGTGATGGTGAAGCCGGCCGAACGCAGGCTCTGGATGCCATCCGGCGGCGGCACCTCGATCCAGTCGACCTGGCCGGAGCGCAGCGCTGCCAGCCGCGTCGTCGCCTCCGGCATCGGCAGCAGGACGATCCGATCCAGCCGCGGCACCCGCGCCCGATCCCAATAGCCGTCATTGCGGGTCAGCTCGGCCGAGGTGCGCGGCACGAAGCGGCTGAGGCGGAAAGGCCCGGTCCCGGCAGGCGGCAGTGCCGCCACGCGCGACCAGTCGCGGCCGCCTTGCTCGAAGCTCTGCGGCGAGGTCATCAGCAGATAGACCACCATATACGGGAAATAGCTGGCCACCCGGTTGGTGCGCATGCCGATCGTGCGGTCGTCAATCTTGCGGTAGCTTTCCAGGATCGGCACGCGGGCGCGGGAGATCGCGCTTCCCGCAGCCTCGAATTGTGGGCTGTCCTGCCGGAAGAAGCGGTCCAGGTTCCAGATGACGGAGTCCGCGGTGAACGGCGTGCCGTCATGGAAGCTAACGCCCTGGCGCAGGTGGAAGATCCAGTTCTGCGGATCGGCGGGGTCCTGTTCCCAGCGCTCGGCAAGGCCTGGTCGCAGCGTCGCCGGCGCGTCGGCCCGGCTGAGATCCCACAGCGCCAGTGCCTCGAATATCGGGTAGCCGAGGAAGCGCATGCCCTCGAAGCCGTTATTCGGCATGCCGGTGGTGGTCGGCACATCGGCGGCGGTCATAGCGATTCGCAGCACCCGTGGCTGCTGCGCATGCGCCATCGAGGCGAAACCCGCCGCAACC
>CAXTJY010000238.1:3676-5537 GCA_964244395.1 uncultured Rhodovarius sp. | reverse complement strand
TGGACACGATGATCGCGCACATGAAGCTGCCCGTATCCGGCGCGTCTCCGCGGCCCACGGTCTTCTGCTGCGTGCCGTTGCCGAACACGCCGCGCGGCGGATGGGCGCGGCAAGGCAGGAATCGGTGCTCAGCGGCGCGGCAGATCAGCCTCTGCACAAAACGGCGTCAGACGGCGAAGGAATAGTCCTTCCACTGCTTCTTCATCTCCGCCTTCCACAGTTTGCCGGTGGCGGTCAGCGGCAGGCTGTCCACGAACTCGACCGCATCCGGCACCCACCACTTCGCCACCTTGCCTTCGTAGATGGCGAGGATGGAGGACGCGCTCGGATCGCTGCCCGGCTTGCGCACCACGAGGAGGAGGGGACGCTCATCCCATTTCGGATGATGCGCGGGGATGACGGCAGCCATCTGCACGTCGGGATGTGCCAGAGCGAGGTTCTCCAGGGTGATGGAACTGATCCATTCGCCGCCGGATTTGATGACGTCCTTGGCACGATCCACGATCTCGATGGAGCCCAGGGGATCGACCGTGACGACGTCGCCGGTGCGCATCCATCCCTCGGCGGTGAAGGCTTCGTCGTTCGGCCTGTTGAAATAGGCGTTGGCGACCCAGTGGCCCTTCACCTGGAGTTCACCGAAGGCGACATCGTCCCTCGCGATCGGCAGGCCGGCACCGTCCAGCACCTGCAGATCGACGCCGAATTGCGGTCGGCCCTGTTTGCGCGAATAGGCCAGGAAGGCCTCATCCGACCAGTCGGCATTTTCGGCCTTGCGCGTGTTGACGCTGCCGAGCGGGCTGATTTCAGTCATGCCCCAGGCGTGCAGGATGGAGACGCCGTACTCCTGCTGAAAGCCGGCGGTGATCGGAACCGGTAGCGCGGTGCCCCCCACGACCAGCCGCGGCGGCGCTGTGAACCGCTTATCCGGATTGGCGCGCAGCCACTGCAAAAGGCCGGTCCAGATGGTGGGCACGCCGGCGCTGAACGTGACCTTTTCTCCCTCGAACAGCGCGTGCAGGCTTGCCGGGTCCAGCTTGGGGCCGGGCAGCACCAGGGAACTGCCTGCCATGGGCGCGCAGTAGGGCAGGCCCCAGGCGTTGACGTGGAACATCGGCACCACCGGCATCACCACGTCCAGCGCGCGCAGCGCGAAGACATCCGGCTGGATCGCCGCCATGGCGTGCAGCACGGTCGATCGATGGGAGTACAGCACGCCCTTGGGTTCGCCGGTGGTGCCGCTGGTGTAGCACAAGGCGCTGGCGGCGCGTTCATCCAGCTCCGGCCAGGCGAAGACGGTCTCTTCTCCGCTCAGCAGGTCATCGTAGCTGACCACCGTGACGGGCAGAGCGGGGAGAGGCGCGTCGCCCATCACCACGATGGTGCGCAGCGAGGGAGGCAGGCGATCCGCGAGCGGTACCAGGCCCGGCAGCAACGCCGCATCGACGAACAACACCACATCCGCGGCATCGTTCAGGATGTAGCAAATCTGGTCGGGGAAAAGACGCGGGTTGACCGTGTGCAGCACTGCCCCCATTCCGGAGGCTGCGTAATAGACTTCGAGGTGGGGCAGGGTATTCCAGCCCAGCGTGGCGACCCGTTCGCCCCGCCGCACGCCCAGGCGGGAAAGGGCATGCGCCAACTGGGAAGCGCGTGCCTCCATTTCCGGGTAGCCGCTTCGGGAAATCGCCCCAGCGGCATCGACGCTGACGATCCGGCTGGCGCGGTGATGGCGTGCGGCGTGCCGCAGAATCGACGAAATCAGGAGCGGATGCTCCTGCATCAACCCGAGCATGGCGCTCTCCCCTAAAGCTTCTTGCCGCGACTATCGGAGCCGATCCGGCTGCCGCGCAAGCCTCTGGGG
>CAXTJY010000238.1:0-3666 GCA_964244395.1 uncultured Rhodovarius sp. | reverse complement strand
AGCTGGAAGCAGGCTGATCGACCCACTGGCCATTTCGCTGAATCTGCCGGAACACCTGCACGCGCACCCCGTCGGACCGAAGCTGGCGGCCCAGGACATAGGCTTGCGCCTTGAAGCGCTCGCTTTCGGCATTGGGCGGGGAGTACCAGTCGGTGATGATGACGCCGCCGGCCGGGTCGGCGCTGGCGAGCGGCATGAAGCTCAGCGTCTCCAGCGTCGCGCGCCAGAGATAGGCGTTGACGCTGACACCGCCGGGCCCCGCTGCGTTCTGGTCCTGCGCGGTGCGGTCGGTGCCGAACACGATGAAACCGGCATCCCTCGGGTTGCGGCCAGCCTCACGCAGAATCCGCTCACGCGCATTGTCGGTGCCGTACTCCTCATTACCGACCAGTCGGCTGCTGCTGCAGCCAGCAAGGGCAACGGGGACGGCCAGGGCGACGGCGATGAACGAGTTGCGCATGCGCGTGCATAGCGCGGGCGGCTAAAAGAAGAAAGGGGCGACAGTTGCCTGTCGCCCCTCCCATCGCAGTCGGCTGTTGCCAGGCTCAGAAAGCCAGGCGCGAACCCAGGATGAACACGTTGGACTGACCGCGGCTCTGGATGCCCGGGCGGGCGGAGTCGAGGTCGCGGCCATTCTCACGCACCGAGTGGTAGACATACTCGGCGATCAGGTCGAGGCCCGGCGCCAGGCGGTAGTTGCCGCCCACGCTCATGCCCCAACGACGCTGGCTGGCCAGGTTGTTGCGGTCGCCGAACAGCACCGGGTTCGCCTGGCGAACGAGGCGACCGGAGGCCGCATCGAAGTCGGAGCGCGCGCCGCCTTCATAGACGCCGGTGACCATGTTGCCGCCGATGGTGATCGGGCCAGCGGTGTAGCTGGCACCCACGTTCAGGGTCTGCGCCTGGCGGTCACCACGGATCGTGTTGCCCCAGAAGAAGTTGTAGTCACCCTGGTAGTAGGCGGCGCCGACCGTCAGGCCGAGATAGGTCGCCTGCGCGCCCACCTGCCACACATTCAGGCCGTTCATGGTGCGGACCTGGGCGTTCGCGTTGCTCAGGTCATACGCCGTGCCGGAGCCGATGTAACCGGCGGTGACCGCCAGGCCGACGCCGGCGAAGGTACCGCGGTAGCGAGCGGCCACCTGATACTCGTTGCGGCGAGCCATGGCGCCGAGCTGCGCGGCCGGGGCCACGGCCCAGGCGGTCGCACCGCGGAAGGCGTAGGCGCGGTCGCAACCCGTCGTCGCGTTGTCGGACGGGCAGCCGCCGTTGCCGAAGCCACCGCCGTTCGGCGCGTAGCTCACGCCGAAGTCGAAGCCGAAGAACTGCGGCGACATGTAGATGACCTTGGAGTTGTCACCGATCTGGGCCGGGCCGGTCTGCGTACGGTTGCCGCTCTGGCGGATCTGGAACTGCTCCCATACGCCGTACACGCCACCGGTGCCGAAGTTGGTGATGAAACCGGAGTTCATCAGGCCACCGAGCACGCCGTCTTCGTCACCGGCGCGGAGCTGACCGAAGCGGGGATGCGCCACGAACACATAGGCCTCATCGGCCACCGCGGTGGAGCGCTGCACGCCCGAGCGGTTACCACCGGTCAGGTTGCCTTCCAGGGCGTTGAACACGATGTCCACCTGGCCACCATAGGTGAAGCCGAGCGAGGACTTGCCCGACACGATCACCGAAATGGCCGGCAGGTTGATGATGTCGTGCTTGCCGGTGCGGGCAAAGGAGCCAGCGCCGGTTGACGTCGCGGCAATGGTGCTGCCGGCAGTGGCGCCAGCGGCGGGAACGGTCACGCCCAGACCACCGATGGTGGAGACGCCGTTCGTGCCGCCCGGTGCGCCGGCCGGAAGAGTGGTGTTGGTGGCGAGCGCCGTGACGGCGGAGTAGCCACCGACATTGCTGCCAGCAAAGCCGGCCGCGGCGGTGACCGGGGTCGCATTGGCGACGCGACCGAAATCAGCCGTACCACCAGGCAACGAGTTGCCGCCATTCTGGTTGATGTAGCCGTAGTAGACGCCGATGGAGCCGCCGAGACGAACTGTCGGGGCATCCTGAGCGGCGGCCGGCGTGATCACCGCGGCCCCGAAGGCGGCGGAGACGACTGCCGTCGTGCCCAGCAGAATCTTGCGCATGAAAAACCTCCTCGAAGGCCGATAACGGCCATTTCCCTTGACCCACCCGCCGCCGGCGTACCGGCCGGCGGATTGTGCCCCCCAAACATGGCCAGCTCATGCTGACGACACCCGGGTCCGTCGAGACTATTGAATGGTGAAGGCGCTGGGGGCAACGGTGCTTTCAACCCCGGCGCGACATCCCCGAGACACTGTGGCTTGGCGGCAACAATATGTGTGGCCGCAATCGCCCAACCCGCGTCAGGCCGGCATCGCGATCGCGGCGAGCGCCGCCTGCGGGTCGATCCTGCCTTCGTAGAGGGAGCGGCCCAGAATCGCGCCGGCAATGCCCTCGGGCGCGGTCCGCATCGCGCTGATCTCGGTCAGGCTCGCCACCCCGCCCGATGCGATGACCGGGATGCCCACCGCGCCAGCCATCGCCCGGGTCGCGCCCAGGTTCGCGCCGCCCAGCATCCCATCTCGCTCTATATCGGTGAAGATGATGGCGGCAGCGCCCGCATCCTCGAAGCGCCGGGCCAATTCCAGCGCGGAGATGTCGCTCACCGCTGCCCAGCCATCGGTTGCCACCATGCCGTCCCGCGCATCGATGCCCAGCACCACGCGATCGGGGAAAGCGCGGCACGCCTCGCGCACGAAGTTCGGATCTTTCACCGCGACACTACCCAGGATGATGCGGGTCACCCCCGCCTCAAGCCAGGAGTTTGCCGCCTCCATCGTCCTGATCCCGCCGCCGAGCTGAATCTGCGACGGGGTCGATCGAAGGATGGCCTCCACCGCTGCCACATTGGTAGGCGCTCCGGCGAAGGCACCGTCCAGGTCCACGACGTGCAGCCAGCTGAAGCCCATGTCGCTGAACGCAAGTGCCTGGCTGGCCGGCTCATCGCTGTAGATGGTGGCGTCCGCCATCGCCCCGCGCTTCAGGCGGACGACGGAGCCTCCCTTCAGGTCAATGGCGGGGTAGAGGGTGAACATCAGGAACCCTTCCGACGCGGCGCATCCAGCATGCGGTGAAAGAAATGGCCCTGCACGATCCTGCCCTTAACCCGCGCGTAGGCGGGATGCGTCCCCCAACGCGTATAACCCAGGCCCTCGAAGATCTGGATCGCCGCGAGCTGCGTTTCACGCACGTCCAGATTGAGCACCTTGTGCCCCAACGCGGCCGCGTGCTCCTCCACGCAGCACACCAGCTTGCGCGCCAGGCCGAAGCCACGGGCGTAAGGGGCGACATAAGCGTGGGTGAGCTGAGCACCGATGGCCTGTGCCTCGTTGTTGCGGGGTGGCCTGACCAGCTGGGCGCTGCCGACCACACGGCCATCGAGCCTGGCCAGGAAAAGCTCCCTTTCGGGCACCGCCAGCACCCCGCGAAAATGCCGCATCAGTGGGTCTTGCCCCTGCGGCTCCAGCCAGCCAAAGCCGCCGCCCTCGATGATCGCCGCATTTGTGGCTTCGCACAGATCCAGAAGGTCGGCTTCGGAAATCCGCTCGCACCGCTCCACCGACATGAGCGGATGTTCGATACCGGAGGCTT
>CAXTJY010000237.1:0-6476 GCA_964244395.1 uncultured Rhodovarius sp. | reverse complement strand
CAGCGCCTTCGCCGCGGCCGCCAGCCCTGCTGCCGCCAGCATCCAAAGCGCCGCACGGCGATAGCCGGCTTCCGGGCTGCGCCTGTACAAGTATTCCCCCAGCGTGGATCCCGCCCATACCGCCGGCAGCCCGGCCGCCACCGGCCAAATCTCCGCGCCCCCGATCCGCCCCGCCAGCAACAGCGGCACCAGCGCCGCCACCGACGTCAGCGCGAAGAGCAGGATCATCGCACCCCGTCCGGCAGCCGCCGGCAGCGGCACCGCCAGGTAATAAGCGATCACTGGCGGCCCCGGCATCGCCGCCAATCCGTTGCACAGGCCGGAGAGGACGCCCACCAGCCCCACCGCCGGCCCCCGCGGCGTGCGGGGCAGCCGCCAGCCGCCCGCCAGCACCGCCACGGTCACGCCGACCAACGCGGCAATGAGCAGCCGCACCGGCTCGGGCGGCAGCAGGGTCAGCGCCCAGACGCCCAGCGGCGTGGCCAGCGCCGCCCCAGGTACCAGCCAGCGCAGCGAAGGCCAGTCCGCCACCGCCCAAGCCGCCCGCAACCCCTGCAGGCTGATCAGCAGTTGCAACAGCACGACCACCGGCACGATCTCGGCCGGCGGTGCCAGCAGGGTGAGCAGCGGCATGGCGGCGATGGCGAAGCCGAACCCCGAAAAGCCGCGGACCAGCCCGGCCACGAACAGCATCGCCGCCGCGAGGCCAAGGCTCACCCTGGAATGAAGGCCTCATGGATGGCGGACTGGACCATGCCGCCCAGCACCGCGCCGCCGCCGGCGACGTAGATGGCGTCCCCCAGCGTCGTCGCCGCCACCGCGTGGCGCGGCGTGGGCATCGGCGCGTGCTGCTGCCAGGTGTTGGTCGCGGGGTCGTAGCTTTCCATCTGGCCGAAGACCTTGGCGTCGCGGCTGACGCCGTTCTCGATCAGGCCGCTCTCGCCGCCCATGCAGTAGAAGCGCCCGCGCAGCACCACCATGCCGTGGCCGGAGCGCGGCGTGGGCAGCGGCGCCCGCTCCTCCCACAGGTCGCGCGCAGGCAGGTACACGTGGTGGATGCCGGTGTTGTAGGTGAAGGTATTGAAGCGGCCGCCCACGATGTGGATCAGCCCGTTATGGGCCACGCAGCCGACATGGTCGCGCGCCGCGGGCAGCGGCCGGCGCCGCACCCAGCGGTCGGTCTGCGGGTCGTACACCTCGTGCCAGGAGACGGAAGCGCGCTCGTCGGAAGGATCCGTAGCGCCGCCGATCAGGTGGATCTTGCCGTCCACGGCGATGGCGGCCGATGCGGCGCGGGGGCGGGGCAGCTTGGCGATCTCCCGCCAGCGGTCCTCCGCCACCTCATAGACGTAAGCGAGGTCGTCGGAGAGGCGGTTCTGCTCGATGAAGCCGCCCAGCGCATAGACCTTGCCGGCATCGGCAATGACGGCGACGTGGTTGGCGCCGCGCGGCAGCGGCGCGGCATCAAACCAGCGGTCGGCCGTCGGGTCGTAAATCGTGTGGTAGGCGCGGTTGAAACGGCCTTCGCCATAGCCGCCGACGACGTGCATGCGGTCCTGCCAGGCGGTCGCCCAGGCCATTTCGCTGCGCGGGATGGGCATGTCGGCCTTGGCCATCCAGCGGCCGGGCGGGCCCATGGGGGCGGTGCTGTCGGTCACCCGCTGGGCTTCCTGCACCGGCGTCATGTGGTGCGGCGCGCCGCCCTGGAAGACGTTGGCGTAGGGGTTGGGCGAGGGGTTCAGCGGCGTCAGCGCCGGCCCGTGCCCGGCATGCTGGGCCAGGGCCGGGGTGGCGAGGAGGACGGTCAACAGGTGGCGGCGTTGCATGGGCGGCTCCGGGGTCAAGGGATCGGCGACGTTACCACAGCTTCATTGCGCCGCCAGATCGGATCAGCCGCGCAGCCGCATCCCCTGCACCCGGATCAGCCCATCGGGGACGAGCCGCAGCCCCTCGATGCCCGTGCGGGTGGCGAAGAAGCTTTGCGGATGCCACAGGTAGATGTAGGGCCGGTCGCGCAGCAGGATGTCCATGGCCTGGGTATACGCGACCATCCGGGCAGCCGGGTCGGTCGCCTGCCGTCCCTGGCGCAGCGCGGCATCCGCCTCCGCCGAGCAGTAACGGCCGCCATTCAGCGCCTCGTTGCAGGCGTTGAAGCCCCAGAGGTTGCCGTCGATGTCGGTCCGGCCGGACCAGGCGATGATCAGCGCCTCGAACTCGTGCGAGGTCCATTGCCGCAGCAGCGTGGCGACCTCGATGACCTGGATCTGCATCTCGATCCCGGCCTCCGCCGCCATCGCCTGGATGACCTCGGCGGCCTGGACGTATTCGGTGGTGTTGGGGACCGAGAAGCGCACGCGAACTCGCTGGCCGCCGAGCAGGGCGCGGGCGCGCGTCAGGTCGCGCCCCGGCACCGGAATGGCGGCGATGTGCTGCGGGTGGCCGGGCGGGGTGGACTGGTTGCCCGGCCGGAACAGCCCCTCGAAGGCCACACGGTTCAGCGCGTCCCGGTCGATGGCGGCCTCCAGCGCTTCTCGCACCTTCGGGTCGCGGCCCAGCGGCGTCTCCGCCCGCATGTTGATGGCGATGTAGATGGCGGCGAGCGAGGGCCCTTCCAACAACCGCACCCGGCCGTCGCGCCGCAGCGTGTCGATGTCGGAAGTGTTGACCCGCTCGATGACCTCCAGCGTACCGGAGCGCAGGTTGGCGGCGCGCACCGTGGTGTCGGGGATGGGGCGGTAGATGACGCGCTCGAAATGGATCGATGCCCGATCCCAATAGCCGTCGAAGCGCTCCAGCTCCATCCGGTCCTGCGCCACGCGGCGCGTGAGGCGGAAGGGGCCGGCGCAGGCGGGCGCGGGCTGGGATTCGGGTGGCGTGCGGGGCGAGACCAGCATGCCGGCCCGGTCGCTCAGCGCCGCCAGTAAAGGAGCGAAGGATTCGGACAGGCGGATGCGGATGGCCATCGGCCCAGCTGCCTCCACGCCGGTGACCGGGCCGAGCTCGCTGCGCCGGGTGCTGCCGGGGGCGGTGAGGTGGCGGCGCAGGCCGGCCACCGCGGCATCCGCATCCAGCGCCTCGCCATCGTGGAAGCGCACGCCGGGGCGCAGATTCAGCAGCAGGGCGCGGCCGTCCTCCTGCCACTCCCAGCTGGTGGCGAGCTGGGGGACGAGGCGGCCCTGCTCATCGATGTCGATCAGCTTGTCGCACATCGCGGCGAAGACCTGCCTCGCCGCGACGGAGCGGGACAGCGTTGGGTCCAGCACATCGGGGTCCGAGGCGATGCCGATGCGGAGCGTCTGCGCCGCAACGGGCCAAGCGAGGAGCAGCAAGGCGAGAAGGATGCGCATGGCGCCAAGCCTGCCGCCCGCCCCCCTTGCGCGCAAGGGCGTGCGGGGGCGCAATAAGGGCAGGAGGAACCCACCATGAAACCCACAGCCAGGCTGCGCCAGCTCCTCGCCGAAGGCGGCATGATCCGCGCCCCCGGCGTGTATGACGGCATCACCGCCCGCCTCGCCGAACAAGCGGGCTTCGACGCCCTCTACATGACCGGCGCCGGCACCTCCATGGCTCGCGGCTTCCCCGATTTCGGGCTGCTCGATTTGAGCGAGATGGCCAGCAATGGCGAGGTCATCGCCCGCACGGTGGAACTGCCCGTCATCGCCGATGCCGACACCGGCTATGGCAACGAGCTGAACGTGACCCGCACCGTGCGCGAATACGAACGCGCCGGCCTGGCCGGACTGCACCTGGAGGACCAGGTGTCGCCCAAGCGCTGCGGCCACCTCGACGACAAGGAGGTCGTGTCGCGCGAGGAATTCGTGGCGAAGATCCGCGCCGCCGTCGCCGCCAGGCGCGACCCCGACTTCCTGGTCATCGCGCGAACCGACAGCCGCGCCGTGCTGGGCTTTGACGAGGCGTTGGCGCGCGCCAACCTGGCCATGGCCGCCGGCGCCGACATGGCCTTCGTCGAAGCGGCGCAGAGCATGGGCGAGCTGGCGGACATCCCGCGCCGCGTCGCCGGCCCCTGCCTGCTGAACGTGGTGCGCGGCGGCAAGACACCCGACCTCGACATGCCCACCGCCGCCGCGATGGGCTACCGCATCGCCATCCTGCCCAGCCTGCTGCTGAGCGCGGTGATGCAGGCCTGCGACGCCACGCTGGCGGCGCTGAAGCAGAGCGATGCGCCGCCGAGCTCGGTCGGCTGGCCCACGGTGGCCCAGCGCTTCCAGCGCTTCCGTGCCGATGAGTGGAACGCCCTGCGCACCCGGTTCAGGGAGCCATCGGCGGAAGCGGCGGAGTGATTCGCCGCCGGGCGCTGTCGGCTGCCTGTGCGGCGCCGGCGCTGGCGCAGCTACCTTCCGGGCCGATCCGCCTGCTGGTCGGCTTCGCCGCCGGCGGCGGCATCGACGGCTTCGCCCGCATCGCCGCCCGCGCCACCGCAGAGGCGACCGGTCAGCTCTTCCTGGTCGAGAACCGTCCCGGCGCCTCGGGCATGCTTGCCGCCGTGGCGGTGGCCCGCGCCGCGCCGGACGGACGCACCCTTTTCATGGCCGACAGCGGCACACTCACCATCTCGGACGCCGTGGTGCTGCGGCCGCCGCTGGACCCGCGGCGCGACCTGGCGCCGGTGATGCTGGCCTGCTTTTCGCCCCTGCTGGTGGTGGCGCGGCCGGCCACCGCGACCGGGCTGACCGCATTGCTGGAGATCGCCCGGCGCCGCCCCGGCGCGCTGACCTACGCTTCCGCCGGGGCCGGCAACGTTACCCACCTGGCCATCGCCGACTTCACCCGGCGTGCCGGGGTGGAGCTGACCCATGTGCCGTATCGCGGCGGCGCCCAGATGGCGACCTCGGTCCTCGCCGGCGAAACGGACACCTGCCTGCTGAGCCTGCCCACCGCGCTGCCCTTCCTGCAGGCCGGCACCCTGGCGGCGCTGGCGGTAGCGGCCGACGCGCCGTTGGCCTCGCTGCCCGCCGTACCGACAATCGCCTCGGTCGTAGCCGGGGCGCTGGCCCGATCCTTCTGGTACGGCTTCAGCCTGCCCGGCGGCGTCGCACCGTCCCTGGTTTCGGCAATGCATGCGAGTCTGGCGGCCGGGTTGGTCTCCCCCGCGGGGCGGGCCGCCATGGCGCCGCTGGGCATCCAACCCGTTGTCTCCAGCCCCGCAGAATTCGCCGCCTTCATCGAGGAGGAGACGCGCCGGCGCGGGGTAATGGCTCAGGAGGCGGGGGTGGTCCCCGAATAGCTTTCTACTTTTGCGTCATCGAAACGATGTATAGCCTGCCATGGCATTGAGAGGGCAGGGAATGACGATCGGCACGCATAGGATCGTCATTGTGGGCGGTGGCGCTGCGGGGCTGGAGTTGGCCACCCGGCTGGGCAACAGCCATGGCAGGAAGGCGCGCGCGCAAGTCACCCTGGTCGAGCGGGCGCGTACCCATTTGTGGAAGCCGCTGCTGCATTCCGTCGCCGCCGGCAGCCTGGACCGGGCGGAGCACGAACTGAACTATCTGGCCCAGGCGCACTGGCACCACTTCACCTACCGGTTGGGCGAGATGGTCGGGCTGGACCGCGCCGCGAAAGAGATCCTGATCGCACCGATGCTCGACGATGAGGGGCGCGAAATCACCCCAGCCGGGCGGTTGGGCTATGACACGCTGATCGTCGCCGTGGGCAGCGTGACCAATGATTTCGGCACGCCGGGCGCCGCGGCCCACGCCATCCCACTGGAGACGCCCGACCAGGCCGACCGGTTCCATCGCCGCCTGGTCAATGCCTGCCTGCGGGCCAATGCGCAGGAGGCGCCGGTGCGGCCAGGGCAGCTGCACGTCGCCATCATCGGGGCCGGTGCCACGGGGACGGAACTGGCGGCCGAGCTGCACCGCACCGTGCGCGCCGTGGTCAGCTTCGGCCTGACGCACATCGCGCCGGAGCGTGACATCCGCATCATCCTGGTCGAGGCCGCTCCGCGCATCCTGCCGGCGTTGCCCGAGCGCATCTCGACCGCCACGATGGACCTTCTGGCGAGGATGGGCGTGGAGGTGATGGCCGGCACCCGGGTGGCGGAGGTGCGGGCGGACGGGATCGTGCTGAGCGACGGCATGGTGGTGCCGGCCGAGCTGGTGGTGTGGGCGGCCGGGGTGAAAGGGCCGGATTTCCTGCGCGAGTTGGATGGGCTGGAGAGCAACCGCATCAACCAGCTGGCGGTGGAGCCGACGCTGCGCACGACGCGCGACGCCGCAGTCTTTGCCATCGGCGACTGTGCGGCCTGCCCGCTGGGCGATGGGTTCGTCCCGCCGCGCGCCCAGGCGGCGCATCAGCAGGCCAGTCACATGATCGACCAGGTCGAGAACATCCTGGCAGGACGGCCGCTCACGCCCTTCGTCTATCGCGATTTCGGCTCGCTGGTGTCGCTGGGCGAGTACAGCACCGTGGGCAGCCTGATGGGCTTCGTGGTCGGCAAGAGCATGTTCATC
>CAXTJY010000236.1:6220-6482 GCA_964244395.1 uncultured Rhodovarius sp. | reverse complement strand
CCGCGTAACGGGTTTCGCACCGGGCCAATTCGCGGCCCAGCGCGCCGGGGCCGCCGGGCGCCAGCCGCAGCGGCCTGTCCGCCGAGGCCGCTCCATGCGGCGGCGGCGGCACGCCCGGCGGCAGCAGCAGGGTGATGCCGAAGCGGCGCAGGCTTTGCGTCGACAGCTGCGCCAGCAGGCTTGGCCGCGCCTCCGCCAGCAAAGTGAGTTCGAGCGCCTCAGGCTCGGCCAGCAGTGCCAGCGCCAGCGCGAGTGGTAGCGG
>CAXTJY010000236.1:1007-6210 GCA_964244395.1 uncultured Rhodovarius sp. | reverse complement strand
TCCGGCAGGGAGTCGGCATTCAGCAGCTCGGGCAGCGGCAGCGCGGGCGGCGGCTCAGGCAGTACCGTCCGTTCCGGCAGCGCCGGCAACCGCGCCAGGGCGGCGGCAAAACCGCGCTCGGCCCGCGGCAGCACGTGGATGGAGGGCCAGCGCCGTGCTGCGTCCTCGGTGGCGGCATTGGCCGTGGCCAGCACCGGCACGCCGGCGGCGCCGCACATCGCCAGCATCTCGGGCGGCGTGGCCCGGGCCGAGGTCAGCAGCGCCACCCGGCCGGGCTGCAGCAGATACTCCATGGCGCGCTGCGGCGTCTCCGCGATCAACACCCGCCACTCCAGACGCGGCGCCTGCGTCACCGTGCCGGGAAGTGCCGGCAAGGGCGCCAGGCCCGCCAGCACGGTGGCGGCATTGCCGATGGTCACCGCGTCCGGCTGGCCCAGGAAGGTAACCGGTAGTGGGAAGCGACGACGGGCGCTCGCCCGGGCGAGCGTGGCAACGGCGAATTCCAGCCCAGCCTCGGACCCCAGCGGCAGTGGGAAGACCAGCTCGGTCGGCTCAGCCGTCGGGACCGTCGGCAGCGGCCAGACGAGTGGCGAGACCATGCGGCATTCCACCGCCGCGCGACCATCGCCGAAGCCCGCCGCCAGGTAGCGCGCCACCTCCGGGTTGCAGCACACCACCCGGTCCGCCAGCCGCATCGCCTGGCGTTCCAGGTCGTCCAGCAGCAGCAGCGTCACGTCATTCACGAAACGCGCCTGCTCCTCGGTCTGGAACAGGCTGGGACCGCGGGCATGCAGCACAACGGCGGCATCCAGATGGGCGAGCCCGGCGGCGCGGCGCGAAAGGGCGGCCGCGAGCACGCCATGGCGTTCGGGGGCATGCACCACGTCGGGCGCCAGCCGCTCCAGCGCCTGATCCACGGCGATGCACCGCGCCATGGGGTCGGTACCCTCCACCAGGGCCAGCCCTATCCGGCGGCGGCCCAGCGCGGCGGCCAGCGGCATGGCGGCGGCATCCCCGGCGGCGCCCACCAGCAGCAGGGTGGTGCGAAAGCCGGCTTCGACCAGTGCATCCAGCAACGGCTCCGCCCACATCGCCAGCATGCGGTCCTGGCCCGGCATGGTCGCGAAATCGGGCGCCACGTGCCAGGAGACGACCACGGCGTGACG
The DNA here is from genome assembly GCA_964244395.1 of uncultured Rhodovarius sp. Classification (GTDB taxonomy): domain Bacteria; phylum Pseudomonadota; class Alphaproteobacteria; order Acetobacterales; family Acetobacteraceae; genus Rhodovarius. The sequence goes on along the minus strand of CAXTJY010000236.1, from coordinate 5,044 downwards.
GCCCGCGCCCTGCGGTGCCAAGCCAAAAACCGGCTGGCGGCGCCACAAATAGGGCGGCAGGACGCCGGGATCCTCAGTCTTCACGCGTCGCCCTCCGCCACCAGCTCTTCTTCCGTCTCCGGCTCGGGCAGCAATTCGAGCAGGTCCGGCAGGCCCGCCTCGATCCAGCCGCGCGCCGCCTCCGTCTCGCCCCGCATCAGCAACAGCCGCGCCAGTTCCTCGGCATAGCCGGTGCCGGCGCGGCGGTCGGCCGACAGCACCTCCGCGCGCAGGGCGGCGTCGAAGGGCCGACGCAGCGCCGCCTCCGCCATCACCCGCACCAGACGGCCATCCTGCGGATAGCGCCGCGACAGCGTCGGCAGCAGCGCCGCCGCCGGCCCCTCGTCGCCGGCCCGCAACGCGGCGACGCAGACCTGGTACTGGAATTCAGCCCCCGCCGCCGCCGGGTCGTGAATGCCGTATTCCGGCAGTGGCGTCGCAAACGGCCGCCCAGCCCAGTAGCTCCAGCCGTTCTGCTGCTGCAACGCATGCTCGGCGCCGTGCACGAAGGCCAGCAGCCGTGCGGGGGCGTGCTCCAGCCCCGCGATGGCCGGCCGCAACGGCCGCTTATGACTCCAGTAGAGCCGCTCGTTGCTCATTCCCTTGGCCATGTTCACGGCCGAGAATCGGTACATGTACAGCGCCTCGGGGATGACGATCAGGCGGCGTCCCAGCCGGTTGAGGCTGGCGCCGATCTCGTAATCCTCGCAGCCCAGTTCGCGCTCCTCGGTATAGCCGCCCACCGCCTCGAAGGCCTCGCGCCTGAACATGACGTTCACGTCGCCGAAGACGTTCCACACCAGCCCGACATCGGCTGGGCCGCCGGTCGGGAAAAACTCCACCCGGTCCAGCATGGTAGCTTCCAGAGCGTTCTCGTCACCCTCGAAGAGCGCCTGGAACGCACCGGCGGCGTCCGCCCCAGTGGACAGCAGGGCGCGCACCATGGTTTCGACCTCATGCGGCCGGGCTAGGTTGTCGTCATCCATCACCAGGATGAATTCGCCCCGAGCGGCGCGGGCTGCCTTGTTGCGGCTTATCGACTGCCACTGCTCCGTCGCGTTCCGGATGATCTGCCAGCCGCGGGCGGCGAAATCCGCCTCCTGCGCGGCCAGCCAGTCGCGGGTGGCGGCGGACGGGCTGGCGTCGTCCACCAGCACGACCTCCACATTCGGCCAGGTCTGGGCGCGCAGGCTGTCGATGGTTTGCGCCAGCAACACCGGCCGATCGAAATGCGAGATGCAGACCGACACCAGCGGCGGCGGGTCCGGAATCGTCACCGCTGCCCGCGCCGGGGCCTGCCGCGCGAGGAGCCAGGGCAGCAGCGGAGCGATCGACGGCGGCACCCGCGCGACGCCGTTGGCCAGCCGCGCGCCGGCGGCGGCATCGAGCACCACCATGGGCAGGCCCAGCGCCGCAGCATCGATGGCCAGCGGCAGGCCGCGCGCCGCGGCATTCGCCAGCAGCAGGACAGTATTCGGGGCGAAGCGGGCGGGCGCCAGCGGATCGTTCGGGGCGCAATCCAGGCGCAGCCGGGGTTTGGTCTGATCCAGCTCGGCCAGGAAGGCTTCAAGCGGGTCGCGATGCGCACCTTGTTGGTTGGGCGGCAGCGGCATGCGCAGCCAGGGCGGCGGCGAGGTTGCCTCGGTCAGCAGCCGCGCCAGGCGCCGCGCTTCCACCGGGCTGAGCAGCCCTTCGGCCAGGCGCCACTCCACCGTGGCCTCACCTTCCTCGGGGGTGATGTCCGCCAGGCCGATCCCTTCGAGAGACAGGCGCGGCTTCTCGTCGCCGAAGCCGGCCCTATGCCATTCGTCCAGCCCGGCATGGCTGGCGAGGATGAAATCCGCGTCGCTGATGGCCTGTCGCTCCAGATGCCGGCGCAGCAGGATGGCGGGGCTGGCCGCCGCCGGTTCGCTGTCCACCCACCCGTCCGGGCCGGTCAGCACCACGCCGATGGGCAACTCGGCCGGCAGCATGCCGATCTGACGCGCCAGCAGGGCCATGGCGCCAAGAGCCCTGTGGTCCAGCGCCAACAACAGGTCGGGCTTGGGCCGCTCGCGCAGCCAGTTCAGCGCCCGGAAGGCTAGCATGCTGTCGATTCCATCGCCCCACGGCAGCAGGTGAAGGCCGATTCCGGCGGTGCGATACGCCTCCCACCAATGGGTCAGGCGCCAGGTGCCGGTGTGGTCATGTGCAATTTCCCGCGGCACCAGTAGGTCGACCACCGCGCCTTCCACCACCAGCCGCTGTGCCAGGCGCAGCGCGACATGCCCGGCGGTGCTCGACGGGTGCGGCCCTGGTGCGTCCGGCGAAATGATCACGATGCGGTGTGCCATGCCGGCTCCATTTCGCCATTCTCAGTCCAGCGTGGCTGAAGCTCGCCGTCCATCGAGGGAGCCCCGGTTAGGCGCGGGGCGCCGCGGCCCGTCAACCCTCTCTGATGATTTTTGCGCCGAATCTCTCGCGGCGAGGCAGCCAAGCCTTGTCGATTGCTGGCCCAGACGCTACCCGACCTCACGCTTCAGTGGCCAAGGGTCGAGACATGTCGTTCAGCCAATCCTTCCTGACCGAAACCCAGGCCATCCTGGCCCGGCTGGACCCCGCCGTCATCGAGCGGATGGCGTTGGCTTTGGCCGGGGTGCGGAACGGCGGCGGCCGGCTGTTCATCCTGGGCGTCGGCGGTTCGGCCGGCCATGCCGGGCATGCGGTGAACGACTTCCGCAAGCTGTGCGGCTTCGAGGCCTACGCCCCCACGGACAATGTCAGCGAACTGACGGCGCGGACGAATGACGAGGGGTGGGAGACGACGTTCTCCGCCTTCCTGCAAGGCAGCCGCATCCGCGCCGGCGATGGACTGCTGATCTTCTCGGTCGGCGGCGGCGACAAGGCGCGCAACATCTCGGCCAACATCGTGGCCGCCATCGACGTGGCGAAGGGCGTGGGGGCCACGGTCACCGGCATTGTCGGCCGGGAGGGCGGCTATACCGCGCGGGCCGGCGACGCCGTGGTCGTCATCCCGCCGATGTACCCGGATCACATCACGCCGCATACCGAAGGGCTGTGCGCGGTGGTGTGGCACCTGCTTGTCTCGCACCCCGCATTGAAGACGATGCCGACGAAATGGGAAACCGCGGCCCCTTGAGCCCCCGGCGCGCCATTTTCCTGGACCGGGATGGCGTGCTGAACGCCTCCATCCGCGACGCCAAGGGCCGGCCGCTGCCGCCCCGCAGCGAGGCGGAGCTGGCCATCCTGCCGGGCGTGCCGGAAGCCTGCGCGGCCCTGCGGGAGGCGGGATTTCTGTTGATCGGCTGCACCAATCAGCCCGACATCGCCCGCGGAACCACGCCCCGGGACTTCGTCGAGTGGGTGAACGCCAGGGTCGTCGAAGCGGCGGGGCTGGATGAGATGCGGGTCTGCCCGCATGACGACGCCGATGCCTGCCATTGCCGCAAGCCGCTGCCGGGCATGCTGACCGATGCGGCCGCGGCGCACGACATCGACCTGACCGGGAGTTGGATGGTGGGCGACCGGTTCCGCGACATCGAGGCCGGCCAGGCCGCGGGCTGCCACACTTTGTTCATCGACTACGGCTACCCGGAGCGGCCGCCCGCAAGGCCGCCCACCGCCGTCGCCGCTAGCCTCCCGGCTGGCCTGCCCCACCTCCTGCCACAGGAACCCCCACGATGACCGTCACCGCCCAAAGCCTGCGGGTCAAAATCTATGCCGATGGCGCGGACAAGGCCGGGATGCTGGCCATCGGCGCCAACCCGCTGATCAAAGGGTTCACCACAAACCCGACGCTGATGCGCAAGGTCGGCATCACCGACTATGAAGGTTTCGCGAAGGACATCCTGACCGAGATCAGGGATCGCCCGATCTCCTTCGAGGTCTTCTCCGACGAGTTCGATGAGATGGAGGCCCAGTGCGAGAAGATCGCGAGCTGGGGCGACAACGTCTATGTGAAGGTGCCGATCACCAACACGCGGGGCGAGAGCATCATC
>CAXTJY010000236.1:0-997 GCA_964244395.1 uncultured Rhodovarius sp. | reverse complement strand
CCCGCTGCTGAAGCGCCTGTCGCCGAGTGGCGTGAAGTTCAACGTAACGGCGCTGTTCACCGAAAAGCAGGTGCAGGAGACGTCGGACGCGCTGGCCGGTGCGGCGCCGTGCAACATTTCGGTCTTCGCCGGCCGCGTCGCTGATGCGGGGGAGGACCCCCTGCCGCTAATGCGCCGGGCAGTGGAGATCATGAAGCCGCGGCCGCAGCAGGAGCTGATCTGGGCCAGCCCGCGCGAGATCTACAACGTGGTGCAGGCGCATGACATCGGCTGCCACATCATCACCATGACCAACGACATCCTGGCTAAGCTGCCGGGGCTGGGCAAGAATCTGGAGCAGTTCAGCCTGGAGACGGTCAAAATGTTCCGCACCGACGCGGTGGCGGCTGGCTTCAAGCTTTGAAGCTGTTTGTTACAGGCGCCGCGGGCTTCATCGGTAGCACGCTGTGCGATGCGTTGCTGGCGCGTGGGGACGCGGTGGTGGGCTACGACAACTTCTCCACCGGGCAGGAGCCATTTCTGACCGGTGCGGTGGCGAAACCAAACTTCACCCTGGTGCGCGAAGACGTGCTGGACGAGGCCGCGCTGGCCACGGCCATGGCCGGTTGCGACGCGGTGTTCCACCTCGCCGCCAATGCCGACGTACGCTTCGGCACCAACCATCCGCGCCGTGACCTCGAACAGAACACCATCGCGACCTACAACGTGCTGGAGGCGATGCGCGCCAACGGGATTGCGCGCATCCTGTTTTCCTCCACCGGCAGCGTCTATGGCGAGGCGAAGGTCATCCCGACGCCGGAGGACGCGCCGTTTCCGGTGCAGACATCGCTCTACGGCGCCAGCAAGGTCGCCGGCGAGGGGCAGCGTCTCGGTCATCGGTTCCGGTCCCGGAGGGTATGTCTGCGCGATCAAGGCCGCGCAACTCGGGCTGAAGGTCGCAGTCATCGAGAAGCGCGCCACCTATGGCGGCACCTGCCTCAACATCGGCTGCATTCCC